>DTWD01000081.1 GCA_012963185.1 Acidobacteriota bacterium | reverse complement strand
CGCGGCATCCCAGAATCCCGAGTGCGTGTGGAAGTGCCCGTTACGGTGCCGCTTCCGCCGATTGAAACTGTGACATTCGCGACACTTCCGGCCAAGTTTTATGTCGGTACTTACCCGCGCATCGACGTCGTCGTAACTGATACGACGGATACGATTCGTGATGATATTGCGGTGCAGTACTCAACGAGTGATCCAGCGATTGCGACGGTTGATCGTTTTGGTGAGCTGACGTTGCATCAGGACGGTCCCGTGGAACTTACCGCAACAGCTGCGTCGGGTCATGCGACGATGTCGATCGATGTTGTCGCAAACCCCGTGACTTCACTTGCATTAGAAGTCAGTTCCGATGAAGCACGAACAGGGGATGTGTTGCGATTTACAGCCGTGGCAAATGATGCACGTGGGTTTTCGGTACGTGACGTGCCGGTTTCGTTCGCGGTTGGTGGAGAAACGGCTTCGGGGATTTTGGCGTCTGGGGCGTCTGCCCATGTGTTGCCAGATGGGCGTTTCGTTGCTGAGCGGTCCGGTGTATATACCGTTCTTGCGACGACAGGTGCTCATACCGAGAGACGATCCGTCACGATTACATCACGGGACGTGAGGCGTGATATCGAGGTTGTTGGTAGGGGCGCGGTGCGTGACCGGCGGTCGTCGGACCTGTGGGTGTGGGAAGGTAGTGATGGACGAGACTATGCCATTACTGGCACATGGGGAGCTGATGGACACGCCATCTTTTGGGATGTCAGTGACCCGACAAACATTGAAAAACTAACTGAAACCCAGGTGGACGCGCGAACGATAAATGACGTCAAGGTCTCGGAAGACGGCGATATCGCTGTGATTAGCCGCGAGGGTGCCTCGAATCGGAGAAATGGTTTCGTTGTGCTTGGTGTGGGCAATCCACGGGAAGGTGTACCAGTTTTATCCGAATTTACTGACCAGTTGACCGGTGGTGTTCACAATGTCTTCATTGCTGAAGACCACGTCTATGCGTTAAGCGCTGGTCGACGGTATGACGTTATCAGTATCAAAAATCCACGAGCTCCCGAACGGGTTGGTCGTTTTGAACTCGCGACGCCAGGGCACAGTGTACACGACGTATGGGTAAGCGACGGGGTCGCTTTTTCTTCAAATTGGACGGATGGCATCGTTGCGGTTGATGTTGGTGGCGGTGGTCAAGGCGGAACTCCTGAACGCCCAGTCGAACTTGGTCGTTATAGGTATCCGAGCGGATGGAATCACGCTGCGTTTCCGTATCGAAGTCAATCGACCGGAAAATTCTATCTTTTCGCCGGAGATGAAGCTTATCCCTATGGTGGTATCTCAGGTAGTGATGACGATGACCAAATGCCCATGCGCACGGCGGGTTGGATTCACGTTATCGACTGGAGTGATTGGAATAATCCCCAGGAAGTTGCGCGCTACCAGGTTCCGGAAGCTGGCACGCATAATTTCTGGGTCGAAGACGACGTTCTTTATGTTGGTTTCTACTATCCTGGGGGACTGCGCGTGGTAGATGTTTCTGGCGAACTGATGGGCGACCTGTATAAGCAGGGTCGTGAGATTGCTCGGTTCGTGCCGTTTGACCCGAATGGGTACACGCCGAACGCCCCGTTTGTGTGGGGCCCGCAGCCTTATAAAGGGCATATCTTTTTTTCCGAGTTCAATAGCGGGCTCTGGGCTGTTCGTTTAGCTGATAAGACCGGACCAGCGCCTGTGATCGGTGAGCCACGATAGCAAGACACATAGAGAAGCGTCATGGCTCAAGTTATACGATTGCTAGGTGTACTGTTCTTCCTCAGTATCACCGCTGGGTATGTCGCCACGCTGGGAGCGAAAGTTGGTCAGGACTCGTTTTTTCCGACGCGCAGTTATTACGTTTATGTGTGTGCTGAGTCAGAAGATGAAGTGGCTGTCGTTCGATATGGGCCTGCCGGATTGGAAGTGGTCAAGACGGTCACGGTGGGAAGCTATCCAACTGAAACGGAAGGGCCTCACGGCGTGGCGCTTGATCCTAGCGGGCAATATTGGTACGTCTCAATCGCTCACGGGTTTCCATTTGGAAGCGTGCATAAGTATCGAACGGGAACAGATGAGTGGCTCGGTGACGTAACGCTGGGAATGTTTCCGGCGACGCTTACGGTCTCTGCTGCGACAGGACTGCTTTATGTTGCGAATTTCAATCTTCACGGAGGCATGGAGCCGAGTAGTATCTCTGCCGTTGAAGTTGACACGATGAGTGAAGTCGAACGGATCGAGACGGGGATAATGCCGCACGGTTCACGGTTGAGCCGAGATGGGACCCTGCACTATTCAGTAAACATGATGGGGGGCGACCTGGTGGAACTGGATGCATTGGGTTTTGAAGTGTCTCGCCGGTTGTCACTGGGTGAGGGGGTTCAACCGACTTGGGTCACGGAGCCAACAACTGATGGGATGGTGTACGTAACTGGTAATAACGTCGGGAAAGTGTTCGAAGTCGATCTCGAAGCGTGGCAAGTCCAACGGATATTTGATACCGGCGCCGGACCGTACAATCTTGCTGTTACACCAGACGAATCGACGCTTGTTGCCACGTATAAAGGGGATAATGCGGTCGGGATTTGGGACCTGGTCGGTGGCAAGGAACGTGCTCGTATCGAGACAAGTCGAACGATTCCTCACGGTGTTACGGTTACGCCTGATGGGGTCTATGCATTTGTGACGCTCGAAGGCGTGGGTAGTGATCCGGGGACCGTTGAGGTCTACGATTTAGTTACGGCACAGCGTGTTGCGACCGTTGATATCGGAAAGCAGGCTGGTGGGATCGCGTTCTGGAAGGTTGAAGGAAGCTAAGCATTAGCAACATGTCCGTCGGATGAGTATTTCTTTGCAGTTGGAAAACGGATACCGTCGGCACCTTTTCGCCGCAGCGATTTTTTTTCTTCTGGCGATCATTCACACATATCCCCTCATCACGGGCTTAGACCATTTATCACGACATAACGACGATGAGTGGTTGAACGCATGGACGGTGTCATGGATTGCCCAACAACTATGGAGTAATCCGCTTAGCCTGTTTGATGCCAATATCTTTTATCCTCACGAACAGGCATTGGCGTATACCGAACCACTGTTGATTCCAGGTGTCATCGGCATGCCCATTCACTGGCTCGGCGGTTCCCCGTTACTGACCTATAACGTGCTCTTGCTTCTTGGGATGATGCTGACCGGACTCGCGATGTACGTCTTGGTGCTTCGATGGACTGGTGATCATTGGAGTGGGCTGTTGTCTGGTGCTGCGCTGGCGTTCGGTACACCGATGCTGACACGGCTTCCTCATCTACAAGCCCAGCATTTTTACTGGTTACCACTGGCACTACTCGCATTTGACAATTTACTGACGAAACAGCGGACGCGGGATGCGGTGTGGGTAGGGGTCTGCGTGCTTGGGGCGGCATTAACTTCTGGATATACGGCGGTCTTTGTCGTATTTGCGCTGGTTGCAACGCTAGTTGCGAGAAATTCAGGATTGTGGAGCAAACGTGGGATCAGCGTGGTGCTCCGTCTGGCCGTGGTCGCCCTGTTTACGTTGATACTGATCCTGTTGGTTTTGTCACCCTATCGAGACCTGCAGGCTGCCCGACCGTTGCCGGCTGCTGGAAACTTCTCCGCGGCATTGCAGATATACCTTTCATCGGCTACCTATGTGCACTATCACACATGGGCACGAGGGTTCTATGAACAGACGCCGGGTTCGTTTTTCCCTGGAGCAGTTACTGTTGTCTTAGCGCTGAGCGCTTTGTGGGGGGCACGTGTATGCGAGACCCGGAGTGTGATGCTTTCATTATTTAGTATCGGAATAGTCGGCTTTGTATTTTCGATCGGAACAAATACACCGGTATACGGGTGGGTCTATGACATCATCCCTCCGTTTCAAAGTCTGCGTGCGCCAAATCGTTTTGCCATACTGCCGTTTTTTTCGATCGCTGTACTTGCAGGAATTGGCTTCGCTCGATTGCGGCGTCGCGTCTCGGTCGTATGGGCCGTACCGGTGTCCGTTGCTGTGCTTGTTCTTGCGACCGTCGAGGGGCTTCATGGCGTGCAATACAGAACATTCGATTGGCACCCGCGAATCTATCAGTCACTTGCAGAGGTAGAGAGTGGTCCGGTCGCGATCCTCCCCATCTATCATGGCCGACAGCTCAACAGAAATGCTCGCTATTTGTTGGGGTCGACGGCTCATTGGAGGCCGATGGTGAATGGGTTCGGGAATTCTCGTCCTCCAGATTTCGATCAAAATGCCGCAGTGATTTCGTGGTTTCCTTCGCTTGTGTCAGTCGCACGTCTGCAAGAACTCGGGGTGCGGTACGTCATTGTGCATACGAACGCTATGCCAGAGATACAGGGACGCCTAGCCCAAATAGTTGGCCGTTCCGATGTGACGCTTATCGCGCAGGACGGACCCGATCGGCTATACCGGATTAACGCTTTTCCAGAGATGCCGATTAATGGCGCGCTCGAAGATGTGCTGTGGTCAGAGGTTACCTACGTTGAGCGGCCAGGAGAACTGAGCTACCTTGCTGGGAGTCAAGGTGTTGGGCCATTATTTGGACTCCAACGTTCCGAGCACATGGTGGTGCATCTGGAGAACACAACAGAGAACTCGTCGCTTGACTTGCGCTTGCCCGCAGAGATGCACGGGCGATTCTATGATGTGACCACGGGTGATGTTGTTGGCGAGGTGGTGGTTGAGTCTTTTGACAGTGCGGGCGGTCCGGTCTCAGTGGTACTGCCGCCCGACCAACAAGCTGTAATCCTTGAATTACGTGCGATCGATTAGATTCGTTCGATGGCAAGCGCGACGCCGTTCCCGCCTCCAAGGCAAAGTGTCGCGACGCCACGCGTGAGATTTCGATTTTTTAACGCATAGAGCAAGGTCGTTAGAATACGCGCTCCACTCGCTCCAATCGGATGGCCAAGGGCGACGGCTCCACCGTTCACATTGACTTTGACTGGGTCCATATTGAGTTCTCGGATGACAGCAAGAGCTTGAGCCGAGAAGGCTTCATTTAGTTCGATCAGGTCAACGTCGTCTAGACTCCAGCTGACTTTCTTCAGAAGTTTTTGTACTGATTCAACCGGAGTCAGTAGTAGCCATTTGGCGGGTCGACCACTGACGGCTTGACCAACGATTCGTGCGAGTGGCTGGACACCGAGTTCTTTTGCCCGTTCGGCAGACATAACGACGAGCGCCGCCGCTCCGTCATTGACCCCGGGAGCGTTGCCCGCAGTTACGGTGCCGCCGTCTTTTTTGAAAGCGGGTCGAAGTTTCGAAAGGGCTTCCGCGGTCGAGTCGACTCTGACGCTCTCATCGTGTTCCAATCGGATCGGTTCGCCTTTGCGTTGAGGAATGTTGACCGGAAGTATTTCTTCAGTGAAAGCATGTTCACGAATGGCGGTCGCGGCTTTTTGATGACTGTACGCAGCGAAGGTGTCTTGGTCTTGACGGGAGATACCGTACTGTTCCACGACCGCTTCAGCCGCTAAACCCATTGACCAATGTTCGACTGCGCACCACAACCCGTCGTGCATCATTGAATCGAGTAGTTCGCCATTTCCCATACGGAGACCGTTCCGTCCGTCTGGAAAGAGATACGGGCAATTACTCATCGATTCCATGCCACCAGCGACGGCAACATCAATATCGCCAGTCGCAATACCTTGTGCCGCGAGCATGACAGCTTTAAGACCTGAACCGCAGACTTTGTTAATTGTTAGTGCTCCGACCTCTGGTCCTAAACCGCCCTTGAGGGCGGCTTGGCGAGCTGGAGCTTGGCCGAGACCTGCCGAGACGACATTACCCATGATGCATTCGTCGACAACGGTTGTCTCGATACCTGCGCGCGTGACCGCTTCACGGATGACGCGACTGCCGAGATCCGTGGCCGGCAAACTACTCAGGCTGCCGAGAAATTTCCCTGTCGGCAAACGTGCAGCGCTCACGATCACAGATTCACGCATGGTGTGATACTCCCTATCTTGTAACGTCGATTACTTTTACGACGGTAGTCCCGAGTAGTTGTCCGAGTCGTTTGCGAATGGTTGGCTCGCATCGGATAGTTTCAAGCCGCCAGTGTTCGTTGATAGCACGAACTGTAAGGGTTCCGTCGGGATGTAATCTGACAGACGTAGCTCGTGCGAGGGCTGAACCAACTGATGTGGTCCAAGCAAATTGAACTTTTCCTTCTGATAACGGCTGTTCTTTGAGCAGCGCTGAAAGCGCGAAGTCAGCACACCGTCTCACGGAAATCACTTTCAGATCGTATCATCGCTTGGTGAGGATAGTGTTAGCGTCTCGTTCACCTCGTCGGTCGGTGTTACTTCGAGATGCCGGGTATGACATTGAGGTGAGCCCGGCTGATGTCGAAGAACACCATCGCAGTGATGAATCTCCGCGGGCGTATGTTTCACGGTTAGCCGTTGATAAGGTGGTTGCGGTGGCGCAACGGTATCCGGAGCAGATCGTCATTGGTGCTGATACCGTGGTGGTACTTGATGACGTGGTCTTTGGTAAGCCGCTTGATAGGGCCGAAGCCGTCGGAATGCTTACGAAGTTAGCTGGGAGAACTCACACTGTACTGACAGGAGTTGTTGTTATGCGTGCTTCGACCGTATTCAAGGGGGTTGAGTCGACTGAGGTGACATTCGTAGAGCTTACGAGTGCCCGAATTGACTGGTATGTAAGCAGAGGAGAATCAGACGATAAGGCTGGTGCGTATGCAGCGCAGGGGGTCGGGTCCCGCCTAATTGAGCGCATCAACGGTTCTTATACCAATGTCGTTGGGTTGCCCATGGCAATGGTTGATCGGTTCGTGCAGAAATTCGAACGAAATCTGTAGGCGCCACTGGCGCGTTGACTGCCTGTTTAGAGGGCGATATCCTTAGGGAAGACAGACTCTCAATTAAAGGTGTTTTTGTATGCCAAATAAAGCAGTAAAGATTGTACTTACGACCGTTGCTCTTTTCGGTGCGTTTTCGTTCCTTATGTGGACGACGATGCAAGACGGGACGCAGTATTTCCTTGAGGTTGAGGAAGTGACTGCGGATGCTGCAGCGTGGGACGGAGAGGCACTCAAGGTCCACGGCTACGCCGCCAATGTGCTTAGGCATCCCAAAAGCCTCGATTATCGTTTTGAAATCACGGATAGTGTTGGTAGTAGCTTGCATGTCGTGAACGCCGTGTACTCCGGTATTGTTCCTGATACGTTTGATAATCACGCGGAAGTCGTTGCAACAGGGCAACTCGTCGGTGATACGCTTCATATTATCCCTGACGGAATCATGGCGAAGTGTCCGTCAAAATATGAAGAGCAGCCGTCGGTGAGTGGAGAAGGCGCCGGTGGTTATGTTTCGGTAACCCAGTCCGACGGAGCGAGTAACTAGCTCTACTTCGTCACAGTGGGCACAGGTATCAACGTTTAGCTGATGGCCACACTCGGAACCTACACACTCATTGCGGCATTTATTGCCTGTGCGTACGCTGCAGCAGCGGCCGTCGCTGGGCATCGCCGACGGTCCACGCGTCTCCTTGAGAGTGGCATCGGCGCGTTTTACCTTGTGACCGCGCTGATGACGTTAGCGTCCGCAATCATCGTGCGGGCCTTTGTCACAGAGGACTACTCCATTCGATATGTTGACCGCTATTCGGATGCGGTTCAACCGCTGTTCTACAAACTGACGTCGTACTGGGGTGGGCTTGATGGCTCGATCATGTTTTGGGTGTTTTTGCTTTCGGTCTTCGGAGCAATAGCCGTTAAGACGAATCGTGAGCGACACCGCGAACTCATTCCATACGTCATTGCAACGATCAGTGTGGTTCAACTGTTTTTCTTGACTGTGATGATCGTGAACAAGAATCCGTTTGCGACCTATCTCATTGATACGCCCGTCGATGGGCGCGGTCTAAACCCATTGCTGCAGAACCCGTATATGGTGATTCATCCCCCGGCGTTGTATACGGGGCTGGTGTCGATGACTATTCCGTTCGCGTTTGCTATGGCGGCGCTGATTACGGGGTACCTTGACGACGCATGGTTACGAGCCGTTCGTCGCTGGACGATGTTTTCATGGTTCTTTTTATCACTGGGCCTCACACTCGGCATGATTTGGGCGTACGAAGAATTGGGCTGGGGCGGTTGGTGGGGATGGGATCCAGTCGAAAATGCGGGCGCACTTCCTTGGTTCCCAGCGACGGCGTTTCTGCATTCGGTAATGGTGCAAGAGCGTCGAAGTATGTTGCGTGTGTGGAATATTTCACTCGTCATTATTGCCTTCGTACTCACGCTGTTTACGACCGCGATGACCCGAACTGGAATAGTGCAGTCGGTACATTCTTTTGGCGAAGATCCACAGCTGGCCCTGATGTTTGGGGTCTTTATTGGTCTGACTCTGATCGTGAGTTTTGGGTACGTTATTTATCGCTTGCCCTTATTGCGCGCGCGGAACGAACTCGAATCGTGGGTGTCTCGTGAAGCCGCATTTCTCGTGAATAACTGGGTACTGCTGTTTTCAGCGTTTTTTATTTTGTTCGCAACAATGTTTCCAACGCTGAGTGAAGCAGTGACCGGCCAACGGATTACCGTCGGTCCTCCGTTTTTTAACAAATGGATGATTCCAATTGGTCTACTACTGTTGTTGCTCACCGGAATTGGCCCTTTGCTGGCTTGGCGAAAATCAACAATTGCAAATCTGAGACAGCAGTTTCTTTGGCCCACCACATGCGCCGTCTTAACGGCCACCGTCCTTTACGGACTCGGGTTCCGTGTGTGGGTTTCCGGGATATGTTTTGCTCTTTGCGCGTTTGTTGTGGGGACGGTATCACAGGAGTTCGTGCGAGGAGCGGTGGTCAGACGCGGGGTGACCGGTTCTGATTTATTGACGGCGATGATTGGACTCGTCACGCGTTCGCGGCGTCGATATGGAGGATACGTTATCCATATTGGGATTGTCCTGATCATGCTGGGATTTGCTGGCTCGGGATATAAGCAAACGGCGCAGGTTCTGTTGAGTCCAGGTGAACAAGTCGAGGTCGGACGTTTCGTAGTTAGACACGACCGACTCAGCATTACAGACGACGGCGCCAAAGAGATGCATACGGCTCACCTGACCGTGTTCAAAGATGGGCAAGAGGCGGGGCAATTGTTTCCAGGGCGGTGGTATTACCGCAAACATGAGACAGAGCCAACGACTGAGGTCGCGCTGAGGAGACGTCTGAGTGAAGATTTATACGTTGTACTCGCAGCCTATGACATGGCTGACCAGTCTGCCAGTTTTCAGGTGACCGTTAATCCCTTAGTAAATTGGATTTGGTTTGGATTTGGAATGCTAACGCTCGGGACAGGCATTGCCCTCCTGCCGGAGAGTCGGTTTGCCTTCTTGGCGAGTAAATCACCACCTGAAAGTGTTGGTGCGACTTCAGGAGTGTCGACTACGATACTTATCCTGGCGTTGATGTCAGGGTTGTCTAATCCGATATATGCGCAGCAAGGTGCCAACGTTGAGTCCTACACGGCTACAACGGAGCTCGAGGCCGAACTACAGAATGAACTGGTCTGTGTTTGTGGAGACTGCCCGCACTATACGTTAGCAGCCTGTCGCTGTGCGTTGCCGCCGCAGTGGATAACCACCTCTGATGGACGTCAAGAGATCGCGCGGGCCGGTTCTGAGTTTATGCGCGGTCAACTGCGCCAACAGGTTGAATTAGGGCGTAGCCGTCGAGAAATACTCGATTATTTTATTGAGTCTTACGGCAGCCAGGAGCCACTAGGGGCGCCGCTTGATGAAGGGTTTAATCGGTTTGCTTGGCTCTTTCCTTATCTTGTTGGTGTCGGAGGTCTGATTGGCGTTGGCGTTGTTGTCGTGCGTTGGTCTAGCCGTGATTTGGCGACCGTTGGTGGAACCTCTCCCTCGTTGGAAGTCGTGGACGCCGAGCTCGATGCCCGCTTGGATGATGAGCTCCGAAATCTCGACTGAGACGGCTAGTTTGTCTTTTCGGGCTTGGCATGTTTTTGTCCTTGCCGGTCTCGTGGGGGCGACGGTCGCGGTGGTTATCGTCCAGCCAACCGAAACAGCGTCACTCGTGTTGCTCGTGCTTGCTGTTGGCGCCGGATCGTACGTTGGATTCGGAATCTATCGCGCAGTGCTCCCCTTGGTTTCAACTAAATTTTCCGCGCGGATCGAGACGGTTGGCGGGCGAACGCGTGCGGCATTGGATCGTGAGAAGACCTTGGTGTTAAGGGCCATTAAGGAACTCGAATTTGATCGTGCAATGGGTAAGGTGTCAGAAGATGATTTCGCTGCCATGGGAGGAAAACTCCGGTCGCGTGCACGTGAACTACTTAAACAATTGGATGTCGATGGGATGACCTACCGGGATCTTATCGAACGTGAACTACTGGAACGTTTGGGGCTCATAGACCTTGAGCCGGGGGGTATTCAGGAGGCGCCTGCGAGACGGCAAGTGTGTGACAGTTGTGGGGCGAGCAATGAAGAGGACGCGCAATTTTGCAAGAGTTGTGGGGCGGGACTATGACGAGGGCCACATTGTCCGTTTTTATGATTCTTGGCCTCATACTAACGCTGCAAGCGCAACCTGACCCGAGGCAAATGTCGGGTATCCCACTGCCTGACCCGCAGTTGTCGAGTGGAACTATTACCGTTCGAGTGATTCGTGGTTCATTAGCTAATAATGTACCTGACCATCCGGTCGAATTGCGGCAGGGGGACAATGTCGTAACAGTTGCGACAGATGTGGAGGGTCGTGCGGAGTTCCTTACTTTGAACGCTGGTCAGACGGTTATTGCATCGACTGAACTTGACGGCGTAAGGTTGGATTCTCAGCCTTTCCAGGTGCCGGGCCGAGGTGGAATTCGACTCATGCTCGTTGGCGTTGGTGACAGCGATACCGGGGCATTAGATGATGTCCCTGCTCAGTCAGGGACTGTGACATTCGGAGCGGAGTCGCGAGTGGTTCTCGAACTAGGGGAGGAGACGGTTTCTATTTTCTATCTCTTCGAGATCGTCAATTCGCTTGCGACGCCCGTGGAACTGCCAGAGGGGGCTGTTGTACTGAGGTTGCCTGCTAGTGCCGTTTCAACGACGGTACTCCGGGATTCGCATCCGCAGACGAGAAGTGAAGGATCCGTGGTGACATTATCTGGGCCTTTTCAATCTGGTAATACGCCGCTTCGGATTGCGTATGTCCTGCCCTATACCGGCGATAATGTTGCAGTTGAGCAGGAATTACCGGTCGCCTTGGAGGCGTTACTTTTAATTGTTGAAAAATGGAACGCGATGGACATCGCATCCGATCAGATAGCTAGACGCGCGGATATGAATCCTGATGGGGCAGATGGCGGCACGTATATTTTTGCGGCGGGACCGCCGATTCGATCCGGTTCGACACTGTCGTTTGAGATCACGGGTTTACCGCACCACAGCCGCTTGCCGGCCAATATGGCATTGGCTGTGGTGTTCGTGATTTTTTGTTTAGGTACATGGGGATCACTGGTTCCTGTTGATGCATCGGCCGAGGATGAACGTCTTCGCCGATTAGAGCACCGGCGAGAGAAACGGTTTGCGGACTTGGTTAGGCTCGAGCAGCAACATCAGGCCGGAAAAATAGGGACGACCAAATACGTGAATCGGCGTCAGGAATTGTTTCTCCACCTTGAGCGCATCTATGGTGAACTCGACGAGCAGACTCCGCCTGTTATCCTCAGTTCTGGTTTTCAACGACCGGAGACTGCTTCTGTTACCGGCCAGTCAGGCACTACCGGGTGAACTTGTTTGATTTTCAGCAAGTAACGGTTTCGAAAGTTTCTCGCCATTATGGTCGGCGACGAGCACTGAGTAGTGTCTCTTTTAACCTGCAGGCAGGTGAAGTTGTTGGATTACTCGGACCAAACGGATCGGGTAAATCGACGCTGCTGGGTATCCTATCCACACTTATTGCGCCATCTTCTGGTGAGGTTCGGTATGGCGATCAATTATCTCGCGTGCTCGGCGCAGATCTTCGGCGCCTCATCGGGTTTCTTTCGCACGATCTGCAACTGTACCCAGAACTCTCAGCGCGTGAGAACTTAGATTTTTATGCGAGATTATATGGACAGGATCAACCTTTATCATCAGTTAATGAAGCGCTCAGTCGTGCCCGTCTGGCGGAACGTGCGGAGGAACCGGTTTCCGGATTCTCTCGGGGGATGCGACAGCGCCTTGCGCTTGAGCGATCATTAATACACAAGCCCCGATTAGTACTGTTGGACGAGCCATTTACTGGACTTGATGACCGGTCGACGAGCGAGTTGATTGAGCGGTTGCGCCTGCTTTCAGGAGAAGGTTGTGTGATTGTCTTCGCGACGCATGACCTTGATATTGCTGACGATGTACTTGACCGTGCTGTTGTGCTGAGAGCAGGTCGGATTACTGAACTACCTGATGGTCATGGGGCGCTCCGTGCACGATACCGGGAACTTGTGACATCTGATAACTCGATGGAGCGTCGAGCGGATGTCTGAGTTTTTTAGAGTCGCTTGGCTCGTGATGTGCAAAGACATTCGGGTTGAATCACGGAGTCGCGAGATGCTCTACACGACAACATTTTTTGCAGCGTCGTGTGTGCTGGTTTTTTCATTTGCGTTCGTGCGTTCTGGGCGTCCCGTTGTGGGTGCGGAAGCGGGCATTATCTGGGTCGCTCTAGCTTACGCTGGACAACTGGCGCTCGGGAGAGCGTTCGAACGGGAATTACATCAAGATGCCCTGCGGGGCTTACTGCTAGCGCCCGTTGAGCGCGCCGCGATTTTTGTCGGTAAATTACTCGGCATTATGCTGCTCATGGTAGTCGTTGAGGCGGTCGTTGTTTTTTTTGTTTCGGTGTTTTTCTCGACGGGATTTTTTGACTACGGTCTACTTTTCATTAGCCTTCTTGTTGCTGGGACAATTGGATTTGCATGTGTTGGCGCACTTTTTGCGGCGATGCTGGCGAGGTCACAGAGCCGGACTGTGTTGCTTCCGGTGTTACTTTATCCCATTACAGTACCGGTTCTAATAGCCGGAGTGAATGGCACGTTGGCGCTCATTCAATCTGAACCGAACCTCGACCTGGCTCGTTTCTGGCTTGCGCTGATAGATTTTTTTGATGTCGTGTTTATGACGCTTGCGCTATGGACATTCGAGCCGCTCATGACAGAATGAACTAGTGATTTGGTGGCAGAGATAATGAGAGAAACGATTAGTGAAATGAGAGGACTTGAGTCAGGACGTTGACGCGAACACCGATGTCTCTGCTCATACTCGCAGCAGCGATGTTCGCTGCTGCTCCGATATTTATTGCCTATGCGCCAAATGAAGCCACGATGGGCCTTGTGTACAAGATTGTGTACTTTCACGTGCCGGCGTGGTTCATGATGTTTTTGTCCATCTTTGTGTGTGGGATTGCCAGTGGTATTTATCTGTTTAAGGAGCGTGTCTCGGCTGATCGCCTTGCGTACTCTGCGGCCGAAGTAGCGGTGCTCTTTGGTGCTATCGGTTTGACAACAGGACCTCTCTGGGCTCGTGTGTCATGGGGTGTGTGGTGGCCATGGGATGTTCGGACTACCCTCGCACTAATCCTCGAGATGACGTTCGTTGCCTACCTCTTGTTGCGGAAGTACGGCGGGCCTGGCTCTGAGAAGTTATCGGCAGGACTTGCGCTGTTTGGCATGTTTAATGTTCCGTTCGTTTATGTATCCGTAAACGTATGGCGCACGCTGCATCCACAGACTACGGTCGTGCCACAGTTACCGTCTGCTATGGCGGGTCCCTTTTGGTGGTGCGTGCTGGCATATTTGTTGTTGTTTGTTGTCATGATTAGTGGTCGTCGCCGCCTTGAAGAGCAGCGCGCGATCGTTGAGCGATTACGCCTCGTATATGACGAAGACTGACGAAAAACTGATGAGAATTCTTTGTATCTTGAATCGCGTAACTAACATCCCAGTAGCCACCGGGAATTTCATACTGTTATTGGTGACAGTCATTGTCTTAATCGCTTCGGCGACAGTAGTGGCCATTCAGCCTCCACCAGTGGAAGAGTTCGTTCCAATTGGGGAATTGCCAGAGGGAGACCGTCTGCCCGCTGCACCGTTTTTGGTGAGTGCGTACTCTCTTGTGTGGATATTTGCTTTTGGTTATTTCTGGATGTTGTCGCGGCGTTTGTCTGTCGTTGAGCGCGAATTAAATGATTTAGCTAAACGCGCCGGTCTAGATTCTGAGACAGAGTCAAAGGATTAGTCCTGATGTTTGATATGACAGCAGGTCACTTCGTATTTATACCAGCGCTGTTACTACTAGGAATGGTCTTCGGTTGGATATTAGGGTCTCGTGCGGCGGCGGATGCTTATGCTGCTGAGCTTCGACGTCGTGAGGAGCGGGCTGTCCGTCGCTCGTCGACGGAGCAGCGCGCTGCCAGTTAGGCCATCGTTACTTCTAGTCTGTCGTCCTTGATCCAAGCGGCGTGGTGGTTTTGTAGCTGTGATGTTGATTTAGTCTTCGCCAAGATAGATCACAATTTGACTCGCAAGTTCATCGGTCGTGGCACGGTCAGCTTTGAGGTGCAAGTGGGCGTGTTTGTAGGCACTGCGTCTGGCGGCATACAGAATGGCCATAGAGTCGCGTTCAGCTGCTAGTGGCCGCGTGCCATCCAGCGGTAGTCGTTCGATGACGGTGTTTAGAGACACGTCGAGCCAGGCCGAACAACCATCATTATTTATCAGTTCTCTATTTTCTATTGAGACAAAGGTGCCGCCACCAGTGGCTATAACGGTATGGCGATGTGCGAGCAGTTCAGTGAGTGCGCGTTTTTCGACTGCACGGAAATGTCTTTCGCCATGAGTTGCAAAGATTTCTGAAATGCTCTGCTGTTCTTGTAATTCAATACGTGCATCCAGATCGACAACAGTCCAGCCTAAGCGGTTGCCGAGCGTTGATGCGACCGTCGTTTTGCCTGCTGCCATGAAACCGACTAGATAGATCTTGTCTTTTTGCACGACTTCGAGTTTAGCAAGTGAATCGGTGATTCAGTGACTATTGACGTAGCATGTCGAGGGCTGAAAAAAATCCAGGATACGAGACATCGACCGAACCTGAGTCCGTAATGGTGCTTGGGGCTTCGCCTGCTAAGGCTGCAATTGCGAACGCCATCGCCAGCCGGTGATCGCCGGCAGCATCTGCCGTACCTCCCTTGAGTTCATTCTGACGGGAGGCGATAAATCCGTCTTCGCGTTCTGTCACATCGGCACCGAGGGCTCGTAAACCTTTCGCGAATGAGGCTATACGGTCGCTCTCTTTATGGCGTAATTCCGAGGCGCCTGAGACTTCGACCACGCTGCCATGTGCTGCGAGGGCGCCAAGCGCTGGAAGTTCGTCGATTACCGAAGGCACTTGTTCGGCCGTAATCGATAAGTCGTCGAGTGGACGAGAACGAACACGGATGCTGCCGTATGGTTCTGAGGCTTCGGTGCCATCGAGTTCAGTTTGAATGTCGGCTCCCGCGCTCCTGAGGATGTCGATATATGCCGTCCGCGTGGGATTTAATCCAACTCCTTCGACGACGATGTCAGAGTTTGGGATTATCGATGCAGCAATAATCCAAAACGCAGCTGAAGACGGGTCGCCTGGTATTGTCAGATCGAGTGGTCTAAGAGGAGACCCACCGGTGACGGCAAATACACCATTTGTGTTTCGGGTAAGTGCTCCGAATGCTGACAGTGCTCGCTCGGTGTGGTCACGTGTTGCTATGGGTTCACTTACTTGAGTAGTGCCATCGGCATGAAGTCCGGCTAATAAGACCGAACTTTTGACTTGCGCACTAGCGACTGAAGGAGCGTAATTTATACCGGTAAGTTGGGCGCCTCGAACCACAAGCGGCGGACAACCGTCAGTGGACTCAAGAGTTGCCCCCATTTGTTGTAATGGCTGAATGATCCGGCGCATGGGGCGCTTCTGTAGTGAACTGTCCCCTGTCAACACGGATGTAAATGGATGGTTAGCCAGAATCCCCGCGAGCAAGCGCATGGTTGTGCCAGAATTCCCAGTGTCTATGGGGTGTTTCGGAGATGTTAGCGACCCAAGGCCCTGTCCGGTTATGGAGATAGTAATGCCGGTGTCCTGAAGTCCACTTGTCGACTCAATAGAAACGCCCAATGCCTGGAGACATGACAATGTCGACTGGCAGTCGGCACCCATAGAATAGTTCTTGATGGTTGTAGTGCCATTTGCTAGAGCGGCAAGCATGGCGTAGCGGTGCGAGATAGATTTATCGCCTGGTACTCGCAGTACCCCTCGGAGTGTTTTCGCTGGCTCAACGATAGTTGTTGAACTCATTTCATCGTTCATGGGCGCACTATACTCCAAGCTATCTGCTTGCCCGTTCAACTACGTGGGGTTATCTTAGAGTTCGTTCACGCTATGAGTTCCACACCTAAATGCTGTTCGTATCGAATGTCCGAGCCACGTCGATATGTTAGATATCGTTCAGATTCACAGTGGCCATATTGGGCGTCTTGGCGTTCTCGATGAGGTCGACCTTAAGCGGATACCGGGGAGTGCGCTTAGTCAAGAGATTAGGCTCATCTGAATGAGTAGGCCTTCGCCCGTCCAACATAATGCGAGGTCGGAACTTGATCCTCTGCTAGTGGCAACGGCGGCTGAGGCGGTGCTCCGGGCCGGCAAGATTCAAAGGGCTCGCTTCGGCCAAGACGTCCGAATCGAAAAAAAAGGCCCTATAGATTTGGTGACGGAGGTGGATATCGAAGTCGAAACAATGTTTCGAGCAATGATTAGCGAGCGATATCCAGCCCACTCGGTTCTTGCTGAAGAACTGGAAGGTGACAATAGATCAACAAATATTCCAGAGTATTGCTGGGTGTTTGACCCAATTGATGGCACGGTGAACTATGCGCATGGGTTGCCGATTTTTTGTGCTTCCCTTGCCCTTGAAATCGATGGTATTGCAATGGTGGCGGCGGTTTACGACCCGATTCGAGAGGAGCTTTTCATTGCTGAGCGAGGCCAAGGAGCTCGCTTGAATGGAATTCCATTACAGGTGTCTGGCGCGGAAACCGTTCTGGACTCTATGCTGGTTACGGGGTTTCCATACGATGTTCATCAGACCGTGAACGAAGTCCTTGGCCTGTTTGGAGATTTTGTTGCTCAGGCCAGAGCCGTTCGTCGTCTCGGGTCGGCCGCTCTTGACCTCTGTTATGTCGCTGCTGGGCGATTTGATGGATTTTGGGAGCAACGATTACACCCGTGGGATATAGCTGCAGGCGCGTTACTCGTTGAAGAAGCGGGTGGTCGAGTGACTGATATGCAGGGTCATCCGTTCTCATCCCGCACTGGATCCATCATTGCATCAAATTCTCGGGTGCATGACGAGATGGTTGAAATTATTCTTTCGCGTCATTCAAAAAAAGAAGAGACGTATAGACGTCGGCTATAATTCCCGCGTCCGTGACGCGTATCGTTAACTGGGTTCAGGGATTCGCACTGGCTATTGGTGGCCCCGGACTTTTCCTTGTTGCCTTCCTTGACTCATCTTTTCTTTCTTTGCCTGAGATTAATGACCTTTTGGTTGTACTGCTTATCGTTCAGCATAAAGAACTGATGCTGTATTACGCGGCGATGGCGACCCTGGGCTCCGTTGCCGGCTGCCTTGTGCTGTACTGGTTTGGTCGACGTGGTGGCGAGGTCTTGGTCGGGAAACGATTCGGTGGTGAGGCAATTGAGCGTGCCATGCGGTTGTCGAAGCGATACGGCATATTTGCGGTTGGCATTCCGGCAATTTTGCCTCCACCAGCACCATTTAAGATTTTTGTTCTCCTTGCTGGCGTTGCGGCCGTTCCAGTGTGGCAGTTCGCGACGACCATTGCTGTGGCGCGCGGATTTCGTTACTTGGTGGTCGGCGCTCTGGCCGTTCGCTATGGGGATGACGCCATTGCGTTTATTGAAGCGAATGGCCGCTTGGTCGCTTTCGTGATTGCTGGATTGTTCGTTGTGGGCCTGTTTTTCTATCTGCTCTGGCGCCGCCGTCGTGGAGAGCCGAGCACAGCCGAGCTATAATCGATACCGTTCATACATGAAGCCAGATTTATCGGTTGTGGTTCCTCTCTTTAATGAGGAGCCTAACCTGCTCGACCTGCATCGTGAACTGTCTGATGTTTTAACGGCCTGGGGAAGGCCGTACGAAATCATCCTCGTCGACGACGGCAGTACAGACGACACGTTTTCTGTGTTAGCCGATATCCAGTCTCGAGACAGTACGGTTCGTGTTATTCGCCTTCGCAAGAACTTCGGACAGACCGCTGCGTTCGCTGCCGGTTTTGCCCATGCGCGAGGCAGGCTTATTGCAACCTCTGATGGGGACCTCCAAAATGACCCAGCTGATCTTCCAGCGATGGTGGATAAGATCGATGAGGGGTATGACATCGTCTGCGGCTGGCGGAAAGAACGTAAAGACGCGTGGTTGACGCGTCGCTTTGTGTCAAATATCGCGAACTGGCTTATCTCCAAGACAACAGGCGTGCATCTGCATGATTATGGATGTTCCCTTAAAGTATTTCGGAGTGAGGTTATCCAATCATTGCGTCTCTACGGAGAGATGCATCGGTTTATTCCTGCTCTGGCAAGTGAGCAAGGTGTGCGGATTCACGAGGTAGTCGTCAATCATCGACCGCGTCGGCAGGGTGTATCCAAGTACGGACTATCCCGGATGCCGCGTGTTGTGCTCGATTTGGTGACGGTTAAATTTCTATTGAGCTATTCGACGAGGCCCTTGCAGATGTTTGGTCCTCCAGGGTTGCTTATGGGACTTGTCGGTACAGCCATCGTCGGCTACTTAGGCTATGTGCGTTTGTTCGCTGGCCAGGCGATTGGTGATCGTCCCGTTTTGTTACTGGGAATCCTGCTGCTGTTTGCGGGTATGCAACTGGTCACGCTCGGGTTGCTCGCGGAGATGCAGGCGAGGACGTATCACGAGTCGCAGAACAAGTCTATTTACGTGGTTCGCGATTTACTGGAGCCGAAGCAGCATCAAGGGCTAGAGAGTGACGGTCGCGACTAGTGGACTTGTAGGCGAGAGCTGCTGCACGGATTTGCACCAATGATGCTGGATTACAGAGTGAGGCCGTTGACGGGACTCGATTGCAGGCAGTAGTCT
>DTWD01000080.1 GCA_012963185.1 Acidobacteriota bacterium | reverse complement strand
TGGTTGAGCGCGTCACTGAAGATTCTATCTTCCGACCCCGCCAGCGCTGGCAGGACGCCCGTATTGGCGTGGTACCCCGACGATAGTGCTAACGCTGCCTCCGTTTGTTTCAGTTGCGCAAGGGCTTCTTCGAGTTCGCAGTGTGGTGATGATGTGCCAACCACTAGTCGGGCGGACCCTGCGCCAGTTCCGTAACGAGAGAGAGCCATTTCTGCTGCACGGGTGACCGCGGGATGGCTCGTAATACCCAGGTAATCGTTCGAGCAGAACTGTAGAATTGAGCGCCCATCGACCACAATGCGAGGACCGATGCCACTTGAAATAGGGCGAAGCTGCCGACGGATCGAATGGGATTCCAGCGCATCTAGACGCGCACGAAGATCCTCATCGAGTGACGAACGCGGAGGTGTTTTAAACATCAAGCCGACGATCGTACCACGCACCGCTGTTAGTGCGAATGACCTTTATCCGCGGGCGTCGGTAGACAACGCTACCAGCCACTTTAGTAACGGAAAAGGTACTGAAACTTAGTGAAAAAAGCGCGACGTTGGCGCTGTAGTTCAGTTACCAAAAACCGCTCGTCGTTGAAGTTGGTCACTTCTTTGAGACGGTCGTCGTAGCCGATATAGAAGACTGTGCCGGCGTTAACCCGGTAGGTCAACAAGACATTGATGCCGACAGCGCCGCTATCCGTGTTGTATTCGAGAATATTTCTGACCAGAAAGCGGTCAGTGAATTGGTAAGTGGTTAATTTTCGGAGGATCTTGACATTAAATTCAAGTAGATCAGTCGTCGTATTTCGAAAACGGCTGGTATTGATATCCAGCCGTGTGTTTAGCCTAGATGTCGGTCTGACTGTGAGCCCCAGGTTGTAGTCAAAAAAACGTCCCAAGAAGGGATTTTCTACAAAGCGAACCTGGTCTCCCCAGTTAAAGCCATAAAACACTGAAAATCGACGACTCGAGTTGATGCTGTTGTTGATACGAAAACGTTTTTTGTGGAAGTTAACTCCACGATAGCGTTCCATTTCCTGTCGTCCATCCGCTCGCACAAAAATGTTTCGTGCGAATCGTAGAGAAACGTCGGCCCGAAAGTCTTCGTCTTGCAGCACTCCGGCATGGTCAACATTTCGAAGATACGAAAATCCTGGTCCCCAACTGATAAGCCAGTGCTCTGGCCACCAGTTGTATTCCACGTCGGTATCAAGACGCCGTGTGTCTACACGACGAATAAATCCCGTTTGTGTATCGAAATCTGGGTCGATCACGTTGTACTGAAGCCGGTAATTTAAATGTCTTGCATCGCGGCGAAACCCGATGTCGTACATGGGCCCGCTTTTTGTGGCTCCGTCAAGGGTTCGATTATCCGATGCGACAGCGACGAATTGTGCGCTGTGGGTTTGGCCCATCCGGATTCGACCGTCAATGCCGGCAGTTCGACTGTATGAATTGAAGAATTCCCGGTCGGTGACGATCGCTCCTAAATAGCTTTCCGTGTGAAGGTCGTAACGTGCTCGCCCTATGAACACCTGTCCATTTTGACCGAACGCTGGTTCAGTTGGGTCATCAAGTCGGCCAGGAGCTTCATCATTCGTGAATAAGAGACCGAGGGTCGTCTTGCCAGTTTTCCCGGTGAGCTTGGCACCAAATTCAGGGTCGACAATGGTTCGAGTGTGTACCAGATTTATGCGACCAGGTGTTTCAAATATTTCTTGTCCTTCGAGGAAGAAAGGACGTAATTCTGGAAAGAAAAGTGGGAATCGTTGATTGACTTCAATTTGCGGACGGTCTGACTCGATTTGAGAAAAATCTGGATTTGCGGTGAAGTCCGCGGTGAGATTCGAAGTGACACCGTATTTGATATTGAGTCCGAGATCTGGGGAGGCATCGCCTTCTTTAAAACCCGTGTCGGTTAATTGGCCAAGTTGAATTGCGGTGGCGGTCGGCAGAATTTCGAGGTTTCGGCTAACAGATAATCCGTCCATTCCGTTGATGAGTCCCATCTGGGTCATGAGTCCCGCAATGTTTCGAGTCATTGGAGACCACACAACGGATTCGTCCTTGGTCTGCATCGCCCGAGAAATCTGAAATCCCCAGTTGTGTTGTCCCTCGCCTACTGATGGGTATCGCAGACTTTTGAATGGAATGGCCATTTCGGCAGTCCATCCGTCGCTGACAATGGTTCCACCTGTTTCAAAAAGGGCATCCCAAGAGTCGTCACCACCGCTACCCGGGGCACCGAAACGACGACGACCGCTAGTCAAGATAGCGTCACCCTGAACACCATAAGGATTTACTGAAAAGCGGTATGCACGCTGCTGGTCTCGAAAGGTGTCAAACATGACGGCGATCCAATCGTCTCGTCGAATTTGGTCTCGGTCGACACGATTCGCACGCATTTGCGAAGGATCGCTATATCTCGCATAGAAACTAAAATAGATATGTTCGTCATCGTAGGCGATACGAACCTCGGTATCTTCTGTTGGTTGGGCGCCTTCTACCGGGTTTGTTTGTGTGAAATTTGTAATTAGCGCTGCGTCTCGCCATGTAATGTCGTCGAGGAGACCGTCGATATTCGGTGGCGTGTCCGTTCGTACCACGCGTACCGTTGGGCGGCCATTGATTGAAAATCCGCCGCCAATATTCCCCGGTTCCGAAGAGGCACGGGAAGTTGGTTCACCAAGTACCAAACCACCAGTTGTCGTCGAACGTTCGACATTGTTGACTGGGGCGAGATTGTCGTTGTTAATAATTACGGAGTCTGGTACGCCGACGACTGTTTTGATGTCACTGATCAATTGGTCTTGGAGGTCGAATAATTCGCCATACGATCCATCGATTCTGAAGGCGTGTACGGTAGTTCCTGCTTTTACGTCGTGGAGACGAGCGGTGATCCGTAACTGATCGCCTACGCGCTGGTAACTGCCAGTCAGTAGAAGGTCGATGCCAAGTTGACGGGCCGATGTAAAAAAAGCGTTGGTAGGCTGGTTATCGTTCTCGTCAGAATTAGTGAAAACGTTTGCATTAGGACTACCGGTAACCGTATCGGTCGCGACGAGTTTCTGCGCGTTGTGGATTTCGGTTTCGAGTGTTTCGACAAAGCCGGTCCCGATCCACTCATCGCTTGCATTGCCAGTAATGTTGTCGAAAGGTGCGACCGCGAACTTTCTGACACTCAGACCTTGAGCATTCAAAAGGTTTGACGTTAGAAGTATGGAGAGGAAAACGAAGCAAATTTTGACGATCAAAGACACAAAGAACCTATTATATCAATTGCTTAGAAGACAATAGGAGTGTCCGGATGCGTGCAAATTCATTGGTGGTAGTGATAGCGGTCTTATTGGCAATTTCTGGCGGCCCAGTCGAGGAACTTGGTGCCGAGGAACCATTCGTGACGGTCGACCGATTTGTGCCGCACATCTCCAGTGTGTCGGCAAATCAGGGTGAGCGCGTCGGACTTTTTGTGCGTGAGAAGGTTAATCACGCGTTGTCGGCTAAGTTCGCAGTCGGCGGGCATCCGGACGAAGGGAAGGTCGTGCTCTTCGTGCATGGTGGCTCGGTGCCGTCTGTACCTGACTATGACTTGCCGTATAAAGACTATTCATGGATGAGTTATCTGGCCCGTGCTGGTTATGACACTTTTGCAATGGATCATTCTGGCTACGGTTTGTCTCCTCGGCCGATGATGGACGACCCATGCAATATGGATTCTGAGAATCGTGCGCTGATTACGCCATTTCCACTGGCGATTGATTGCCAACCGAAATACTCGCAGGGGCTAACGACGAGCCAATCTGACTGGGATGAAATCTTAACCGTAGTTGAATTTATTCGAGCACTACGCGGTGTCGAGACAGTCAGTCTTATTGGCTGGTCCGCCGGTGGTCCGCGTACGGCTGGTTTTGCTGCTCGTTACCCTGAGAAAATTGACAAGCTTGTATTGTTTGCGCCCGGGTATCGACGGGACCAAGCTTCAGGTCCCCCTAGCCATCCGCGTGGAGAAGTCCCGATGCGGATTCAGACCAAGGATGCATTGGAGGAGGGGCGTTGGCGCTCGACCGTTGCCTGTGAAAACCAAATTGATCCTGGAATTCAAACTGCAGTCTGGCAAACCATTATGTCTTTTGATCAGCGCGGGGCTGTGTGGGGGCCAGACCATGGTGTGATGCGAGTACGGACGACTGCAGGTTCCTGGGGATGGAATCGCGAGTATGCAGCAAAGGTTACAGCACCGACACTCATTATGGTTGGTGAAGAAGACTTTCTGCTGGAGTCGGGCAAGCAGTTGTACGAGGATTTGACGGGGGTAGAACGGAAAGTATTAGTGACTATGGAGTGCGCGACGCACTTTGCTGTTTGGGAATCGACCCAGTACAAGTTTATGCATGAGGCGTCTCTGGAATGGTTTGAATCGACGAGGTTTCGGGGCCGGCCGGCCGGCCGCTTTTCGGTAGCGTCAGCTGGAGCGGATGTTGCCCAACGTTAGTTTTCAGAGTCACTTGCACGAATGCGATCTTCCTGTCATGGGAAGTGGAGTCGCGGTCGATTGGTCGCAGCGCCGTTAGCTGAAAAGCTAACCGAGTATCGTTCGAATCGCTTTGGTAAGAATGTCGACAATTTGATCAAGCTGTGAGTCGGTCGTTATGACAGGTGGAGCTAGTAGATAGGAATCTCCCTTGACTCGGCTGAAGAGTCCTCCGGCGACAGCCTCTTGATTAACCCTTATTCCGACTTGCTGGTCAGCGGGGAATGATTTTTTTGTCTCTCTGTTTTCAACGAGTTCAACCGCACACATAAGACCTTTTCCGCGGATGTCCCCAACGTGCTCATGGTCTGCCAAGGCCGAACGAAGTCCGTGGAGAAGCCGGCGGCCTTTTGTTTCTGCTTGATCAGGAAAGCCTTCTTCATTAATCAACTGCAGCATGCGTAATGCCACCGCGCAACCGACGGGATGAGCACTATAGGTGTAGGCGTGCATCCATGGTGTGTCTGCCTTGTCCAAGGTGTCAGCGATAGTATCGTTGATACCGATGCCTCCGAAGGGGAAATAGCCAGATGTAATTGCCTTGGCGAATTGGATGATGTCAGGTTCGATGTTCCAGTGGTTAAGAGCGAACATTTCACCTGTTCGGCCAAATCCAGTAATCACTTCATCGGCAACTAGCAGTATTTGATAGCGGTCACAAATTTCTCGAATACGCGGAAAATAGTCGTCTTGCGGAACAATTACTCCTCCTGCTCCTTGCACTGGTTCAGCGATGAACATCGCGACCGTGTCAGCCCCTTCACGGAGGATGGCCTGTTCCAATTCATCGGCGGCACTAAGTCCTTGACTTTGATCGTTCTGACCTTCGTAGCGATAGGGGTATGGAGATGGAATGTGAAGAAAGCCCGGCACACGTGGTTCGAAGAGTGGCCAATACGAGCTGAGTCCGGTCGCACTCATGGCTGCCAAGGTCACACCGTGATAGCCCTCCTTACGAGAGATGACTTTAGTTTTCGTTTTTTGTCCACGGTATTTCCAGTAAGCGCGCGCCATCTTGATACTGCTTTCAGTCGCTTCACTTCCACCGCTCGTAAAGAAAAAATGATTAATCGATGGGTAGCAAAGTGTTGCGAGTTGTTCGGCAAGCTCGATTGCGCGCGGATTAGAGCTTCCGGTATATCCGGACACATATGCCAACGTATCGGCCTGCTCGTGCATTGCTTCAACAAGTTCGCGGTTGCCGTGTCCTGCCGTGACGTTCCACAGACCAGCGAGTCCATCAATAAATGTGTTTCCATCAGCATCTGTCAAGATCGCGCCTTGTCCGGAGACCCACACCCGAGCCTGTTGATGGAGTTTGGCGCTGTGCAGTGGGTGGAGCAGGTGCGCATGGTCTCGTGCCAATAAGTCGGCGCCGTTATTTGTGGGTTTTGTCATGGACGCGCTTAGATATCGTTGGCGGAAACGAGACCTTGTTGGTCACGCAGAATAGCACGTGACCGTGCTACGCTACGATAGATT
This sequence comes from Acidobacteriota bacterium, assembly GCA_012963185.1. The sequence continues at coordinate 1,686 of DTWD01000080.1, read as the reverse complement.
TATGAGACAACGGGGCTACATATTTTTTATTGCGGTTGCCTGTGTGGTTGCCGCCAGTGCTACGCCTCGTGCGCTCACCGATATAACGGTTCCATCGCTCAATGGGGTGATGGTGTCGCCCTTACGTTCGACAGGTGACGTAACAGTTTTGATATTTGTAACAACAGATTGCCCAATTGCGAACCGCTATGCACCAGAGATACGTCGTATTCACGAGGAGTTCGGTGAAAAAGTGACTTTTTGGCTGGTCTACATTGCGGACAGTGGGCAGGTTAGTGAACTCGCAGAACATCGTGACTCATTCGGATTTCCAATGAAGGCGGTTCGGGATCTTAAGAATGAACTTGTCCAAGTGACTGGTGCGACCGTTACACCAGAGGTTGCTGTGTACGATGTGAACCAAGAACTCAGCTATCGCGGCCGCATCAACGACCAGTACGTTGAATTTGGTATTGCTCGTGCGGCGGCTAGAACGCACGACCTGCGTGATGTACTTGCGCGCCTGGTGGCGGGAGAGCAGGTGGCGTACTCAGAGACGCAGGCCGTGGGCTGTTACATCCCGGGGGTCGGTGATTGATTCAAGAACTTTGCGATAACGCTAGAGGGGGGAGTGTGGGATGAAACGCACGAGGATTGTGTCTGCGGTACTGGTCTGTTTGCTCGGGTTGACTCTGTCAGCACTCGCACAGGGTGTTACGAAGTACGTCCGCTATGAGCATAACGGCGTGGTCTCCCACGGGATTCTGGAAGGCCAGACGATCCATCAACTGAGAGGTAATATCTTTGAGTCTGCTGAGCGTACCGGGACGACGGTTGCTATGGACGACGTAAACATCTTAATCCCGACAGAGCCGACCAAGGTTCTTGCGGCGGGATTAAATTACCGCAGTCACCTTGGACAAGCGAATCCTGCAGAGTATCCAGGGATTTTTGATAAGCATGCGACTTCTTTGATTCCCCATGAGGCGACGGTCGCCTATTACGAAGGTGCGACTAATCTACATTTTGAAGGTGAGATGGTTCTGATTATTGGCAAGACTGCGCAGGATGTGTCCGTTGCGGATGCTCCTGACTATATCTTTGCGGTTGCGCCTGGTAATGATATTAGCGAACGAGTGTGGCAGAGCAATGACTTGCAGTGGTTTCGTGCCAAAGGCGCCGATACGTTTGGCCCGGTCGGTCCTGTAATGGTCAGTGGCGTTGATTACAACGATTTACTGTTGCAAACGCGGGTGAATGGTGAGGTCAAGCAATCGCAGAGGACCAAAGACCTGATTTTCGATTCGTCCTTTCTGGTGAGTTATATCAGTCGTTACGTCACTCTCAATCCTGGTGACATGATCTACACGGGCACCCCTGGTGCAACGTCTGCAATGCAGCCGGGTGATGTTGTTGAGGTTGAACTTGAGCATGTTGGGCTGCTTCGTAACACTATTGGTGAAAAAGGCGTACGACCGGCGAATTAAGGAGCAATCGTACTTTGGGCGGTCTCATTCGACTTGCTGGTTTGCAGTGGGTTCGGTTTCAGCCAAAAAGTGCTGGGGGTTCGTCTATGTCCTCTGCTAATATGATCAGACACGAGGCGTGTTTGTCCCTTGATTTCTGAGAGGTGATCGTGGCTGTTACCGAGCGTATCGTTTGTGTGACACTTCTTGGCGTGTTTGCCAGTATCCCTGTCACTGCGGG
>DTWD01000079.1 GCA_012963185.1 Acidobacteriota bacterium | reverse complement strand
TCATGCGCCACTGGAGGATGACTCTGTGTCCGATAAAACAACCGACTTGACAGCGTTACAATCCGAACAAAAGACTCTCGTTCGGCGACTGCTTATGGGCTTCTTGAACTTAACAGCTTTTTATTACGTCGCCCTGAAACCATCGGTGCAAATGGCCACATTCGTGCCCGACAGCGAAGTTCTGTCCACATTCCTCCGCAACCTGGTTCTGATCATTCTTGCGTATGCGTTGGCGGCAACAGACTTCGGCCCTTTAGCTAAGGTTAAGAAAGACCCGCCAAGATAGTAGCTACGAGGATTAAATAATGTCCTATAGACACACGCTAACCGCGTTTATACTAGCCGCCGGCATTACGCCAGGAGCGCATGCCCAATCATTCGATCCTGGATCCATGAAAACCCCCGACGGCCAGCCAGACATCAGTGGCACATTTACCTTTCGCACACTGACGCCTTTCCAACGACCGCAAGTGCTCGCCGACAAGGTGGCACTCGATGCCGAAGAAGCCGCGCAGTTTGAAGCATCGGAACGTATCCGCCTAAATCGAGACCTTTTTGATCCCGAATCCGGAGCACCGTCTGCCGGCTACCAGCCGCGAGCAGACGGTGGCGTCCTCTCATACAACGAATTTTGGTATGAACGAGGCATCGAACTCGTCGCCGACAAACGCACGTCGTTGATTATTGACCCACCGAATGGTCGACTACCTGAACAGGCACCAGCTGCGCGACGCCGTGGGACGGCTCGTCGCTCGTACGTCAGCGAACACCGTTACGATTCTTATGAAAATCGAAGCCTGTTTGACAGATGCATCATGGGGTTCAACTCAGGGCCCCCAATGGTCTCTGGAACATATAACAATAACGTGATGATCTTTCAGGCGCCTGGGTACGTCAGTATCCTTAATGAGATGGTTCACAACGTACGCGTCATTCCACTTGGCAACGGAACTGACAAACCGCCATTTTCACAGTACTCGGGACTATCCCGTGGCCACTTCGAAGGCAACACACTGGTGGTTGAAACAACGCAATTTAAAGGCGGGCAGAGTCGCGGAACCGGACCGAACATGCACCTCATCGAGCGGTTCACCCGTTTGGACTCAGATACCGTCGCCTATGAATTCACGGTAACAGACGAGACCGTCTATACCGCGCCGTACACGGCCCTGATGCCGCTCCGACGAACTGATGGCAACCTCTTTGAATACGCCTGTCACGAAGGCAATATTGGGATGCACGGCATCCTGGCCGGCGCCCGAAAACTTGAGTCGGAGGGACGTGAACTCCGTCGATAATTTCAACAGGTTCGAGCGGCCACCAGTCTATATCGTCACGGCATTGACCAACGTCGCAATGCTTCTAAGCCTAAAACATTACACGTCGAACGCTCTAGTGCTCGACACCTACTGGAGGTACGTATGAAACGCATTCTGTGTTTGACTTTACTTGTTGCTCTTGGCGTCTTCACGACATTGGTCTCGAATAACGCCCAAGCGGACCGGTTTCCGATCCGAGCTCTAGAAGTCGCGCAGAACCTACACGTCCTTTCGTCTGATCCAAACCAGCAGGGAATGCGCACTGGCGGGAACACTGGCGTCTTCGTCACCACCAACGGCATCGTCCTTGTCGACACCAAGATCAAAGGATACGGCCCTGATATTCTCGCCGAAGTCCGAAGAATATCTGACAAACCGATCACAACCATTATCAACACACACACACACTGGGACCACAGTGGTTCAAACACAGAATTCCCCGACACGCTCAACTTTGTTGCGCATGACAACACCCTGAAACACATGTCCGGCCAAAACTGTAACGATGGGACCGGCTTTCAGGGTGGCTCGATTACAAACTGCGAATCATTTCAGGGTGAAAACAAGAAATATTTACCGAGTACGACATTCGCCACCCAACACACATTGTTTAGTGGGCGTGACCAAATCGACTTGTACTACTTTGGCCGCGGCCACACTGATGGCGACATTTTCGTCGTTTACAAAGAAGCCCGGACCGTCCAAACAGGCGACATGTTTGCACGGAAAGGACTGCCCTATATCGACTCAGCCAGCTCGAATGGCAGCGCGAGCGAATTCGGTGAGACCCTGAGAAAAGCAGTCGCTGGGATATCAGATATCGACAACGTCATCACAGGACACGCAGATGATCCGCATACCTGGAACGACCTCGCCAATTACTCAGGCTTCTATAACGACCTCGCCACAAAGGCAAAGGTCGCCAATTCAGGTGGGCAAAGTGTGGATGACTTCGTGTCAGAGTACCGCGCACCGACTCAATACAATGACTTTGCAGTGGACGAGGGACGCCTCCGTACGGTCGTGCAATTGATCTACAACGGTCAATAACTCGGCAACTCCCGTTCTTCAAAACGCCTGACCGATGGGTACGGAAAGCGAACGCATAATTCAAGAGGAGCGCAATAGCCGCGAGCGCGCTGACCGGTTTTATAACCGGCAGGTCAAAGGCCATCTCACCCCGGTGATGCAGAGCTTTATTAAGAAACAACACATGCTCTTCATTGCAACGAATGATGCCGAGCGCAACTGCGACTGTTCACCTCGCTTCGGCTAGCCTGGCTTTGTCATCGTTCAAGACGATCACACCTTGACATACCCAGAACTTAGGGGGAATGACGTCTTCGCAAGTCTCTGAAACGTCATTGAAAATCCGACAATCGGTTTGCTCTTCGTTGATTTTCTCCAGGCATCTGTCGGTCTCCATGTCAATGGGCGGGTTGAACGCCGGCCACTTGACAACGGACCGACACCTAACAGTGAGCTCGGTCAACGCTACGGCGTACCCGCCAATGCACTCATTGAACAGTGGGTTTACGTGCACGTAGACGAAGCCTGTATCACTGCTCCAAGCATGTACCGAAACTGGCTATCCGGGACAAAGACGTGCACTGCGGAACAGACGACAAGCAGCTTAAATCGGATCGTTTCCTTGTTGATTGACTAACACGACTGGCGACAGCGTCTAGCGAACGGCACCAGATA
>DTWD01000078.1 GCA_012963185.1 Acidobacteriota bacterium | reverse complement strand
TGGGCTGTGTGGGCCACGGTTCCTCGCCTTCCCGATCAGTCTCGGTTGGCACCGAGGTCTCAATAATCGGATGAATCGGCTCTCCGGTTTCGCGATTCAATAAATACACCCAGCCATTCTTATTGGCCTGCGCTAATGCTTTAACCGGTTCACCGTCGACTTCCGTATCAAACAGAATGGGCTGGCTGCCATTGTCATAATCCCAAACATCGTGATGAACCAGCTGGTAGTACCACTGAAGCTGCCCATTCTCAAGATCAAGAGCTACAACCGAATCAGTAAAGAGGTTCAGGCCGTCTCGTAGATCAGACGGGCCGAAAGGATTCCCGACAGCGATATACATCATGCCGAGCTCTGGATCGATCGACGGGGTTTCCCAAATACCGCCCCCCTCCCGTTCACCGCCCACCCAGCTCGGACCAGCGATATCCCACCCTTGGTCACTTTCATCTTGCGGAACCGTATTGAAATGCCAGAGAACCTCACCAGTCGTAGCATCAATCGCCAAAACATGGCCGCCTGGAATATTACTTTCGCTCCGCGTAGACCCCACATACAGCACACCGTCGTGAATTTGTGGCGCTGCCGTAAACCAGTACCCCATTGAGATCGCTGTCTCGACTTCTGGATAATCCAACCGCAAGACGTCAAGAATGACACTGGCCTGCCCGCCATCGCCAAACGTTTCGATCGGCTCACCGGTTTTTGCATCCAACGCAAACATAAAAGATCCGGCGGCGCTATACACAACACCATTTTCGTACGTCACACCACGGTGCCGGAAGACGTACCCTTCTCTACGACCGCCACCAAGCAACTCCGTTACATCATAGGTCCAGAGGTGATGACCGTCGTACGCATCGACCGCATAAACACTGCCGCGCGAGTCAGTGACATACATAATGCCGTCGACAATAACCGGCGTCGTCTGATTACTCACACCATCGATGACACCATGTTGGAACAACCAGCGGGGTGTCAGTTGGTGCGCATTCTCAGGCGTAATTTGATCAATGTCAGCGTACCGACTTCCATGCAGATCAAGATTGTGTAACTGCCAATCCACGTTCTGCGCAACTACCGCTGAACTGTGTCCAATGACCAGCGTCAGAGCAAAAACAACCGCGAAAGCAAACTTAGCGAGATACTGCGACATAACCTCTATCCTCCAGCTGCAAAAGCATAATCGAACCGTACCGCCTTGTGTGCTTCGGCCACTTGGCCTTGGACCACTACACAGCGTATCGTGACGCGAGGAGCAGTCTGATGATTCGAATCTTTAGTGTCATATTATGCGCGTTCTCAATCATAGCCGTCTGTGGTTCCGCCCTTAGCGGGCAGGAAATCCCTGAAAACACGACAAAGGCGGAAATTCTTGCGGTCTGGGATGCCTACATCGCCGCTTTTTCCGCTGGTCAGACCGACGTTGTGGCTAATCGCGTCTACGCGACCCCGTCTTTTCAGGTCGGTGAACAGGGCGCAAACGTCAGAATGACCGAAAATGATACAAAATTAGCGTTCGACGAAATCCATCGATACCTGGCCGCGGAGCGCTACAGCCACTCGGAAACCGATACGGCCGCAATCTGCGT
>DTWD01000077.1 GCA_012963185.1 Acidobacteriota bacterium | reverse complement strand
TTACGGTTCGGCATCTGTACTTCGGGCACGGTCGTTGCGTCCATTCGTTCGGACTCGTCGATGATGCTTCTGTCAGAGATTGAAGATGCTCGTCATCAGGGCTTGGAGATTAAGCTTCAGCGCATCCGTGAATCACTCGAATCCCGTTGAACCGCACACCGGGTCGCGACGGGTTGTGCAAGAACTGAAACATGTCTGTTCTGGACTTCAAGCGTTATGATTTGGCCATGGGGACGATCGCTAGAATCCCGGCCGCGGCAATCAAACTGAAAGCGCGAAGTCTGACCCTGTTGATCACTCTGGTGCTCATAGTTGCGGTGCTAGCCAGTGGTGAAATGCTGACCGCCAGCACGAAACCAGTCACGTCACGCCACGGGATGGTTGTCGCTGCAGAACCGTTGGCAACGGCGGTTGGACTTCAAGTGTTACGTGATGGGGGGGCTGCGATCGATGCCGCCGTTGCGACGGCGTTCGCTATGGCGGTCACGTATCCACAAGCAGGAAATCTGGGTGGGGGGGGATTTATTATTTTTCGCCCGACAGCAGGTTCTTCTGTGGCGTACGACTTTCGTGAAACAGCCCCAGCTGCTTCATCACCGTCTATGTTCTTGGTCGATGGAGTGTACGATGGTGACCGGCATCACAACAGTCACATTGCTGTTGGTGTGCCAGGTACCGTTGCGGGGTTGTATCTAGCTTGGTCCGATCATGGGCGGCTGCCGTGGCAGCGCCTTGTGGCTCCTGCTATTGATCTCGCTCGCAACGGGTTCCTCGTGTCACATGACTTTGCGGCCTCTTTAGCTGCGGTGCTTCCACAGATGGCTCCATACGAAGCTTCGTTGCGGCAGTTTTCCGATGGTGGTGAACCCTACCAAGCGGGCGACCGTTTCGTTCAGGAGGAGTTGGCCAGCACACTCGAACGGATTGCAACCGAGGGACCCGCAGGATTCTATAGCGGTCTTACCGCTCAGTTGATCGCGGCAGAAATGTTGGCCAACGGCGGATTGATTACACAGAGTGACCTGGTCAACTATCGACCTCACCGCAGTACACCTGTCCGAACGAGTTATCGGGGGTACGAGATTCTTTCAATGCCGCCCATCAGTTCTGGCGGAACAGCGCTTGTTCAGATGCTGAATATCTTGGAGGGCTATGGTCTAGCTGAGTTTGGCTTTGGTTCTGCGCAGACCGTCCATGTCATGGTCGAGGCAATGAGACGCGCATTTGCCGATCGTGCCCGTTATCTCGGTGACCCAAGGTTTAACCCCACGATGCCGATTTCCCGGTTGGTGTCTAAGCCATATGCTGAACAGCTGCGTGCCACTATTCAGCTGGGTCGTGCCTCTAACTCTTCGCCGGTGTCGTTTGAGTGGTCCGCTGAAGGCACTGAGACGACCCATTTGTCGGTCGTAGATGCTGAACGGCAGGCTGTTTCGTTGACTTACACGCTTGAGCAACTTTATGGCTCAAAGATTGTTGTCCCGGGTGCTGGTTTCTTGCTGAACAACGAGATGGGAGACTTTAACCCAGCTCCAGATCTGACCGATGTAGAAGGGCGAATCGGAACGGAGCCCAATCTTGCGAGACCTGGAAAACGCATGCTTTCGAGTATGACACCGACCGTCGTTGAGAAGGATGGCGACCTTTTCATGGTCACTGGGAGTCCAGGTGGTCGGACGATTATCAACACCGTGTTGCAGACAATCGTTAACGTCATCGATTTCGGCATGAATATTCAAGAAGCCGTTGACGCACCGAGATTTCATCACCAATGGTTACCTGATCGCATTAGTTACGAACGTCACGGCCTATCACCTGATACGGTAACGCTTCTCGAATCGAAAGGGCATCGGCTCGTGGCATTGGAACGTCAGGGAGCGGCGCAGGCCATTCGATACGACGCCAGCACCGACGTACTTGAAGGAGCTCCAGACCGGCGCAGAGCCGGCAGTACCGCCCTGGGTTATTGACTATCGTATCTAGCGCCAGTACCTCGTGAGCGAGAGGATTGGGTTTACAAGTGAACCGTGGACAAAACCATCGGAGTGGAATCATGACAAGGCAGGTAATTCGGGTCGTCGCGGTCGCGTGTTCGCTTGGCACCGGCCTGGCCGGCTGTGGAGCGGCTCCAGCCGACGTCGGTCCACTCGCGGATGCGCTTCGTCCCATTCGCGAGCGAGG
>DTWD01000076.1 GCA_012963185.1 Acidobacteriota bacterium | reverse complement strand
TATCGGTCCTAAAACAACTGGCTGCCACCGCAGATGTATTCGTGCAGAATTTTCGCCCTGGTGTCGTGGAGCGCCTGGGTATCGGTGAACCCGATATTCGTAAAGTTTCGCCAAAGGTGATCTACATGTCGATGTCCGGCTGGGGCGAACACGGGCCCCTCGCCCAAAAACCTGTCTACGATCCCGTGATTCAGGCGCTCTCCGGTTTGACGACCATCCAGGCAGGATCGGACGATGCCCGCCCTCGGTTGATTCGAACCATCCTTCCCGACAAACTGACCGCCGTCGTTGCGTCGCAGGCGATCACAGCGGCGCTGCTGACTCGCGAGAGGACGGGGAAAGGACAACATGTTCGCCTATCGATGCTCGACGCGGTGTTGAATTTTCTCTGGGCCTCTGACATGGGCGGTCAGACCTATGTGGATCAGCCCGTGAGCAATCAGGCTGCGGCCAGCTTTATCGACCTCATATACGAAACCAGGGATGGATACATGACTGTATCGACCATGGGCAACAAGGAATGGCTAGCCTTGTCACGGGCATTTGAGCGTCCAGATCTCCTCGAAGACCCGCGCTTTAAAACTCCACAGCTCCGAGACCAAAACGTCAATGAACGCCTGGCCCTCGTGCAAGAGGAGTTGAAGACCAAGACCACAACGAAGTGGCTCGAGATCTTCGAGAAGGAAGAGGTCCCCGCAGCGCCTGCACTGACCCGCCAAGAGGTGATCGAACATCCGCAGGTGATGGCCAGCGAGATCCTGCTCGAATACGACCACCCAGTAGCTGGACGCCTGCGTCAAACCCGAACGGCCGCCCGATTTGAAGGCACCCCACCGGAACTTCCCCAAGGGGCACCGAGGCTCGGCGAGCACAACACCCAGATCCTGATAGAACTTGGCCTCTCGGAAGACGAGATCATTGAACTGAGAGAGTGCGGAGCGATCGGAGACGAGACCTATCCGGAATAACTAAAAACGAAAGAGCAACAAAAGCATCTTCATGTACACCCTCTACTGCCAGAACGGAACACGCGCAACCGCAGCACATATGGTCCTCGCAGAAACCGGACTCCGCTACGAGCTTCGCCAGATCGATATCACGGCGAATGAGCATCGCACGCCCGAGTTCTTCGCGATCAACCCACGTGGCACGATTCCCGTACTGGTCGATGACAACGGCGCGACCATCTGTGAAACCATCGCCATCATGCTGTACCTGGCCGACAAGCATGCGTTGGAGCATCTCGCACCAGTTCCAACCGACCCGCTTCGTGCAACACTGCTGGATTGGCTTGTGTATCATGCGGCAGAAGTACAGGAGCCCGTCAAACGCAGTTACTACGCCCACCGATATGCACTGCGTGCCAATGATCTAGAAGCGGTTCGAGAGCACGCGAACGATGCCTTTCAAAAACGCTGGCAACTGGTTGAGGAGCATCTGAGACAGCAAGGACCATTTCACCTCGGTGATCGATTCAGTGTGGTCGACATTTATCTGCTGGTGACAAGCACCTATTCCGGGAAGCTCGCCAACAGCGAATTCCCAGCTATCGAGGAATGCAGTCGACGAACAGCCGAACGGCCAAACATCGCTCCAATACTGGAAGATCATCGAGCGGGACTCGAGCGGATTGCCAAACTCGGCGTTCCCCAGTGATGGATTTGAGGATTTCCTAGTGATCGATTTTTACTTCTGGCCGACACCCAATGGTTGGAAGGTCTCCATTGCGCTCGAGGAAATGGAACTTCCATATAACGTCATACCGATCAATATTGGACGGGGAGCGCAGTTCGATCCGAACTTCGCGCGAATCAGTCCCAGCCACCGCATGCCGGCCATCGTCGATCATGATGCGATCGGTGGCGGGGGCTCCTTAGCGCTGGCAGAATCCGGCGCGATCCTTCTCTACCTCGCTGAAAAAACCGGCCGATTTATGCCGGCTGATTCAAAGCGCCGCTACGAGGCTACACAATGGCTAATGTGGCAAATGAGCCAACTGGGACCTGCGCTCGGACAGCACGGACATTTTGCTTTGTATGCCAAAAACAAAATCCCCTATGCCATTGGTCGCTACAGAAAAGAAACGCTGCGACTATTCAAAGTGCTCGATACACAGCTCGAAGATAAAGAACATATCTGCGGCGAGTACTCAATTGTCGACATGGCGTGCTGGCCCT
>DTWD01000075.1 GCA_012963185.1 Acidobacteriota bacterium | reverse complement strand
TTGGTGTTGATTCCTTTCTATACGCGGCACTTGAGCATTGAAGAATTCGGTGCCTTTTCATTGGTAACGACGTTTGGGATGTTCTTGATGTACGTTCTAGATCTGGGTCTTCCTACCGGATTTGTTCGAAGATATTACACCTACAATTCCGACGATCGAATGCAGCGAATGCGATTAGCCTCGACCGTCTTCTGGATTCTTTTGGCAACGTCTGTGGTTCTCGCCTCAGTGAGCTATGCGTCAGCCGACTACATAAGCCAGATGCTGTTAGCTGCATTTCCTGGCGTTTATCTAGTGCAGTTGATGACTGTCGCGGTCTTCGTTACCACGTTATCGGGCGTCTCCCAGAGTTTACTCCGAGTTTTAGAGCAACCCGGACGTTTCTTCGGACTGGCAGCACTCAAAGGAATCGGCGTTCTGATCATGGTTCCCACGTTACTGGTGGTATACGGACGGGGAGTCGAAGGAATTTTTGAAGCACAGTTAGTGATAGCAGTTATTGTGGCGATTGGCGGCTGGTTGCTGACTGCTAGATTTTACGGCTTTACTTTTTCGGCAGTTGACGGCCGAGCAGTCGTCACGATGGGTCTCCTGTTTTGGCCCGCGATGATCTTGAATTGGGTGATTGATTTTTCCGACATGTATTTCGTGCGGTACTTTTTTGATCTTGAACAAGTTGCAATTTATGCGGTCGCGTATAAGGTCGCACAGATAGTATTTTATTCAGTATTGGCGTTTTCCATAGGCTGGGCACCGATTCTTTTTGGGATCTTGCGTGATGCGAATCCTCAGGACACATTAGCCAAACTGTTTCGAATGTACACAATTACCTTGATAAGTTTTGCTTACGTATTAGCTCTGTTAACACCGGAACTGATTAGTGTCCTCGGACCTCCCGCTTACGCTGCAGGCAAAGATATCAGTCCAATTCTGTGCGTAGCATATGTTGTTTATGGGCTGTTCATCTTTTTTCTTTCAGGTGTTGTGGTTACTGGAAAATTTCAGTACCAGTCGCTGGCATTAATCGTGGGCGCCGCCTCTAACGTGGTGCTGAACTTTGTACTTATTCCCATTTACGGCTTAATCGGTGCCGCCTGTGCCACCCTGGCTGCATATAGTGTGACGGCGTACATGGGTGTTCGGTTTGCCCAGCGTTTGTACCCGATTCCATATCAGTGGCGCGACCTTTTCTCGGTTGGTTGTGCAGCGGCGATGGGTTACACCTTGTACGTCTTGGTTTTACAGTTTGGAATGAATGAGATTGTTGCTAAGTGTGGTGCGTTGTTGGCCTATCTAGCACTTTTATTCAGCGTTGGTGGTGTCACCATGCAGGAAATACGCACCGTGAAGTCCATCTGGAACGCTTCAGAAAACTCCGCATAGGCACAGTAGAGATGCACCGGCCAACAATGTTTGTTAATCAATACAATTGAGTGGAACCAACATGCGAATTTTATCGGTCGTTATTCCTGCGTACAACGAAGAAGACGGAATCGCACCCATTCTGGAACGCGTCCTCAAAGTTAAACGCGCGGTACAGAAGTCCCCAGGTGCGATCGAGGATGTAGAAGTTATTGTGGTCAACGATGCGTCACAGGATCGTACATGTGATATTGCGTCGTCGTATCCCGATGTCACCGTGATCACACACAGGCAAAATAAAGGATATGGAGGAGCTCTTAAGACAGGATTCGCAGCAGCTAAAGGAGAGTGGATCGGCTTTCTCGATGCTGATGGCACCTATCCACCAGAAGAGTTCCCAGCGCTGTGTGAAGCGATGGTCAGTCAGGATGCTGATATGGTGATCGGCTCACGGATGACAGGCGCAAAAAGTGGTATGCCAATCCGGCGTTATATTGGGAATAAGTTTTTTGCGTATCTCTTAAGTTGGATCGTCGGGAGCGCTATCACGGACACCGCTAGCGGCCAGCGTGTGTTTAAACGTACCATTTTGTCTCAACTCTTACCTTTACCGGATGGACTGCATCTCACGCCGGCGATGAGCACCGCAGCTCTTCATGAGGGACTTAATATTATCGAAGTACCAATTCGGTATGACAATCGTGTTGGTCATTCGAAACTACACATTGTCAGCGATGGATTCAGATTCTTAAACATCATTATTCGAACGGCCAGACTGTATAATCCGTTGAAGTTTTTCGGTGTGGTCGGTCTTGCCCTGCTGGCCATCGGCTGTTTCCTAAGTGTAGAGCCAATTACTTACTACCTAGACGTTCGGCGTGTGGAAGATACCGAAATTTATCGACTAGTTACCATCATGGTGTTGTTTGTAACCGGTATTAATGTCATGGTATTTGGTGCGTTTGCGAATCACATTCTTGAAATCGTACGTGGTAAAACTCTAGCCCAATCTAGTCTGCTTGGAAAATATGTACTCAACCGCCGAACCATTGGGCGGTCTGGTTTACTGGGAACCATTCTCATGGTTGGTGCTGTCAGTTTGAATTATCAAGCTCTCTATGAGTACATCACGTCCGGGTACATCTTCGTCACCACGTCAGCCATGACGTGGGCAGCAGAATGGCGGATGCGGTAGCGCAGGTCAGCTAA
>DTWD01000074.1 GCA_012963185.1 Acidobacteriota bacterium | reverse complement strand
AGTCATGGTTGCGATCATTGGAATTGCCGTCTCAGATCGATTAATCGACGATGTCTTGCGAATTCAATTCTTTAGCGGGGGAATGATGCTTGGTATTTTCCTTCTCATGGCACGTGGATACCGATCTCCTACTGTTGGCACCCTTGCATTGTTCGCTGGTCTCAGTGCGACAGTGTCGCTGGCAATCGCAACTGAAGTATCGTGGCAGTGGTACGCGCTTGTAGGGACATGCGCGACATTCGGCGCGGGGGCCATCGCGCACTATGCCGAACAATCTCAGAGCTAGTCGACTTTATGTATGTAGACGCAAAGCAACTTATTGATGACGCGGTGCGGGTTGGAATCTTTCCAGCTGCCGTTATAGAGGTTGGTGACACTTCGGGTTGTCAGTGGACGTATGCCGCAGGCACAATCGCGCATGGTGATGTCTCTGTTGACACCGTATTCGACCTAGCGTCCCTAACTAAAGTCATCGCGACCACTAGTTTGGTCCTACGCCATGTTGATGCTCAGGTGCTTGATATTGATCGACCAATTCGTGAATTGGTCCATGCCTGGGATTCGGATGATCGTGCAATGGTCACGACACGAGATCTCTTAAGACATTCGGCTGGTTTAACGGCTCACCTTCCGTTGTTCCTGCATTATGAGGGGCGGCAGGAGTTTGAATCGGCAATTTGTTCATCGGTACTGGAGTACCTTCCTCGATCGCAAGCGATCTACAGCGATCTTGGTTTTATGCTACTCGGTTTTCTCCTTGCCGATATCGAGCCGCGTCAGACCCCGCTTGACGACCAATTTCGTTGGTTGGCTACAGACCGCGATTGGGGAGACTTGTGTTTTCGCCCAGACCGTTCATTGTTAAAGCGGGTCGCGCCCACTGAGCTAGACCATTGGCGTGGAAGATTACTGGTTGGCGAAGTTCATGACGAGAATTGCTATGCACTTGGAGGCGTATCCGGCCACGCTGGGCTATTTGGTACCTCGACAGCGGTGGGGAAATTTGCTCGCGATACACTTCTGGCGATTTCAGGAGAGTCGACCTACGCTAATACGCAAACGGTCCAAGAGTTCATTCACCGAACAACAGTCCCGGGAAGTTCACGCGCACTCGGATGGGACACCATGTTGACTAGTTCTTCGTGCGGACGGTGCATGTCCGATGAAGCATTTGGTCATACCGGATTCACCGGAACATCTCTCTGGATCGATCCTAAACATAACAAGTATGTTGTGTTGCTAACCAATCGGGTAAATCCAACGCGTGAAAATAACGGCATCGTGCCCTTCAGACCAAGGCTTCATGACGCGATCATGAGAGAACATCAGCAACAGTCGTGACCTTTACCGCACTTGATTGGTTGATTCTCACCATAATCCTGGTAGCACCTGTAGGAATCGGAATTCTACGATCGAAGCTCGCCTCTCGGAATTTGAGTCAATATTTCCTGGCCGGTCAAAGTCTTCCGTGGTGGCTGTCTGGCACATCTATGGTCGCTACAACGTTTGCGGCCGATACGCCGTTAGCCATTACCGGGCTGATCGCTGCGTACGGTCTAGCGGGTAATTGGTTGTGGTGGAATGCGGCGCTTGGAAGCGTTTTGACCGTCGTGTTCTTTACACGGCTTTGGCGCCGCGTAGGCGTTCTAACGGACGTCGAATTTATAGAGCTACGTTACACAGGTCGGTCCGCAGCGATCCTTCGTGGGACACGAGCCCTGTGGCTTGGTATTCCGGTCAACTGTCTCATTATTGGCTGGGTCAATCTCGCAATGGCAAAAATATTATCTATTGCCTTGGGATGGAATCAGCTTGATGCCGTTTTTGTTGGATTAGCCCTCGCGGGTATTTACTCTGCAATCACCGGGCTTCGTGGTGTCGTCATTGCGGACTTTATGCAGTTTTTCATCGCAATGGTCGGAACATCGGCTCTTGCATACTTTGTGCTCGCATCGCCGGACGTCGGAGGTATTGACGGATTGCTAGTTCAATTGCCAAGTTCAACATTTGATCTATGGCCAGCGTCATCGGACGGACTGAACGGCGGTGTGGCTTCGGCGATAGCTCTGCCATTGTCCGCGTTTATCGCCTATCTCGGGATTCAGTGGTGGTCGACCTGGTACCCGGGACAGGAACCCGGTGGTGGTGGATACATAGCGCAACGAATCATGGCAACGCGGTCCGAGAAGGATGCTTTACTTGCGACATGGTGGTTCACGGTCGCCCACTATTGCATACGACCCTGGCCATGGATTCTTGTAGCGCTGGCATCGCTGGCACTCTACCCCGGACTTAGCGATCCTGAATCCGGCTACGTTTTAGTTATCAGAGACTATTTGCCAGTTGGCTGGGCTGGTTTAGTTATCGGTGCATTTTTTGCCGCCTTCATGTCCACCGTGTCGACTCAACTGAATTGGGGCACGTCCTACGTTGTAAATGATTGGTATAAACGATTCATTAATCCAGCAGCGACCGAAGGACGGCTAATCGTTATTGCAAGAGTCGTCACGCTGCTTATTCTGATCTTGAGCGCATCGGTGACGTTTGTCTTGGAGTCAGTACGGCAAGCTTGGGAAATCATGCTTGAGTCAGGCGCTGGCATAGGGTTAGTACTCATCATGCGGTGGTACTGGTGGCGAGTGACAGCCGTATCTGAAATAGCGGCAATTCTTGCTTCCACAGTGGGATTCATTGTGATGCGGACTATGACGACCGTCCCGTTCCCTGACACGCTCTTTTACATAGTTCCCGGCACGACGATATGTTGGGTGCTCGTTACCCTACTAACATCACCAGAACCTATTGACCGGCTTGTTGCTTTCTATGTGAAGGTACGTCCCTCTGGTCCAGGCTGGGCTCCGGTCATCGCCGAGATTGAATCGGTTCCCGCGGGCCCACTTCTCCCACTGTTCTACTGTTGGGTGCTAGGCGTCCTCAGTATTTATGCAGCGCTGATCGGTATCTACGAGATTGTTTTTGACGCGTGGCTCTTCGGCTGCATCTTTGTCTTAGCAAGCGTCGGGTTAATGCTGGTTGCTAACCGTCTTCGTCCGAATGATGCCAGCGATTAACGCCGTCATGAGTAAAACCTAACCACTCAAAGCGAATTCTATGCCCAGGTTCGCGTCAGTAGTCATCGCGACGTTGGCCCAGTGCGCGGGTTTCCCTGCGGTATGCCATCGGGACCTATGGTCGATTGTTCTGCGGAAGGAGCGAGTTCGGTATTTGGTGTGTGAATGAATACCCATTCGTTATACCGGTTTCGACCGTTGTATGACGCGATCGATACCCCGTCACTGGCACTAACCACCCCTACAATTCCGCCGGCTACGCCGCCAGGCTCCACAGAATCTCGCGAATTCTGTGATGCCTGTCCAGAGAAACGCTCGCTTCCATTCTCGCTATCAGCCATTTGTCCGTCGCTTATCGTCGCAAGGTCAGATTGCAGGAGGATCTGAAATTTACCGTCTTTCGTCATCGGGTCACGATAACGTTTACGCAGGAATCGCTCCTCGATGAGCGTATCAATATCTTGCGGTGTCGATCCAGGCCGCTGCCGTTGCCACAGGGCGATCGCCCGGGCATATTGTTCTCCACGAAAGATCAACTCGGATTCACGTTCTCGTCGCGCGGCGTGATGCCAGACTGGCAATGCCATCGCCAAGAGCAAACTCATAATGAAGATGCTCACCAGCAATGCGCTCATCACGAATCCAGCTTCTGATTCAACTGATCGCACGGTTAGTGTCACCATTCCGCATACTGCGTGCCGTCAAGAGCTGTTCGCAGCGATCCACTCCGCACATCGTAGATACCTTGTGTCAACGGATCCGAAGGATCAACCTCGGCTAAGACGGTTACCCAAGTTTCGGCCGAATTTGTAAAAGGGTCATCTGGGATCGAACGTAAATAGTCGTTCGATGCTAGCTCCTCGAGTACCGTTGGATAAACGCCTTGGTCGGCGTGAAATTGATCTATGGCGTCCCGCATCCGGAAGAGGTCTTCCTTGAGAACTGCCTCACGAGTTCGAGTGACTGCTGTTCGGTATCCAACGAGCGCAATAGTCGAAAGTATCGTCATCAAAGCAATGACGATTGTGAGCTCGATTAACGTCCAGCCGCTTGCGCCCCGAACTCGTTTCCACATCACCAGTCCCTATAGAGGGTTCCATCCAGAGCCCTACCGCGTGAGGTTGTATAGATGTCATACACGTTCTCGCCACCCCATATCGAATCACCTGCGTCGTCTTCGTAAGCTCGTAGTCCCCAGTCCGTGGTTTTATTCATTGGATCAATGGGAATTCGCCGAAGGAATCGAAGCCGCGGCGTATTTGCCTGGTCTGTTGTTTCTATCCCTTCGACTAGCGCTTCAAGATTCGGTGGATATCCGGCATTCGATACGTCAATATCTATCCCGGCGATAAGACCGAGATCAACAGCGTCCTTGTACTCATCGATCGCAGTGCGAAGTTCTCGAAGTGACCGTCTCAGCTCAGTTTCTCGCTGTCTTTGCATGGTGACTGAACTGAGTGGGGCGATAGCAGATGCCAGAACCAACAGGATTGCGGAGACGACCAACAACTCCACGAATGAATATCCGTGAGGGTCAGAATACCGGCGTCGCAATTGGTTCCGCATCTTCAGTTCGATATTACTGCCGGTAAGGCGCGAAGCTGTTATCCATTGTTTTTGAATCATTGCTGCATGTCTAATTCAAAACGCGTTCTCGTCGTTTTCGGTCCAATAATAAGTAGCCAGGCCAAGGGTTAAGGCCTCAGTATTTTCAGCCGGGTCATCCTGACTTAGCGAGATCTCTTCAATGACGATAAAGTCATCAGCAGTTTCCAACTCCGAGAGAAAACGCCTCATGTCACGGTAGTCACCTTTCAGAAACATAGTCATTTGCAGTCGGGTCAGACGACTCCCCTCCTCGCGATCTGTTGATGAGCTTCGGCGTTCCATTAAAAGATTGTGTCGCGACGCCGCCTCTTCGAGGCGGGCGAATGTGATCCCACGCGCGTCCGAGAGGTCGCTTGGCAGTATTTCACTGTAGAAATTCTGCAATTCACGATCGGCCTCAAGTTTTCCATCGACAGTCGTACGTGCCACCGCGAGGGCCTGTTCTGCTGCCGTCAAAGCTAAACTCGCTATTTCAGCCCGCTGACGTGCGTTGGTAAGTGCTACCGACCACGGTAAGACCACGAGAGCGTACAGTGCGACATCTACCACGACGACGACAATCACCATTGTGATT
>DTWD01000073.1 GCA_012963185.1 Acidobacteriota bacterium | reverse complement strand
TTTTGATGTCAGTCATATGGGAGAGGTCGAGATTGCAGGCGCCGACGCGCTTGAAGCGGTGCAGAGAATAAGTTGCAACGATGCGAGTCGGCTTGAGATTGGGCAGGTTCAATATTCTGTGCTCACAACGCACGAAGGTACGGCAATAGACGATTTGCTCGTGTACCGCTTGGCGGGCGACCATTATCTCCTGGTTATCAATGCTGCGAATGTTTCGAAGGATGTCGAATGGATTAGGGAAGAGATTAAGGTTGTAGATGATGCGGTGGCGGTGAATTCAAGTGGTCGCTATAGCTTGTTGGCTCTACAGGGGCCATGTGCGCGGGAAGTGTTGCAGCTCCTTACCGGTGTCGATCTCAATGCGATTCGATACTATTGGTTTGACACCGGTGAGATCGCGAATGTTCGCGCAACGATTTCGAGAACTGGCTATACCGGTGAGGATGGATTTGAGGTGTTTGTTCCACCCCAGTCCGTTGGACAGGTCTGGGACGCCATTCTTGCCGCGGGCTCGGCAGCCGGTGTGAAACCGGTCGGATTGGGTGCGAGAGACACCCTCAGGCTTGAAGCGTCGATGCGTCTCTACGGGAACGATATGGATGAAGCGACGACGGTTCTCGAAGCGGGCTTGGGCTGGGTGGTCGGGTGGGATAAGCCGAGCTTTAATGGGCGTGATGTTCTGACGGCCCAGAAGTCGACCGGGGTGTCGCGAAAGTTAGTAGGATTTGAAATGTTGGAGCGGGGCATTGCACGGCATGGCTACGAGGTATACGTGGATGGACAGAAGGCCGGAGCGGTCACGAGTGGTACGCAAACACCGCATCTGAAGAAATCTATAGGGATGGCATACATGCCAATTGGTTCGAGCGAAGTCGGCACGGATTTTGAAATCAAGATTCGTGAACGACTGGTTGCTGCCAGAGTGATAAAGATGCCGTTCTATAAGAGGGGGTCCCGTTGATGAGGAGTTTTCCAAAGTTATATCGTTGAGGAGTTGTGTTTAATGTATCCCACAGACCGGTACTACAGTAGGGACCATGAGTGGTTTAGGCCCAGCGCAGATGAAACCCATGGTGAGGTCGGTATTACTGATTATGCTCAGCAACAGCTCGGGGATGTGGTCTATGTCGAGCTGCCTGAAGTTGGACGTGTGTTGACGCAGGGCGAACAACTTGGATCGATCGAGTCGGTAAAGGCGGTATCCGATCTGTATTCTCCTGTGTCCGGTGAGATCGTGGAAGTCAATGTGGCTTTGAGTGACAGCCCTGAGGCTGTGAACAAAACGCCACACGATGCATGGATGGTGAAGATTAGGTTGTCGAAAAAAGATGAACTGCAAACGTTACTTGATGCTGATTCCTATGGTGAGTTAATAGCGTAGTTTTTTGGTCGGTTTGGCGGAGCACATTTGCCGGACCTCCCTGAGCAAGTATTAAGAAGTGACCTTCCGTTCCGGCGATTCGTTTGAGAAGCGACACATTGGCCCTTATGCGGCTGACCTTCAGGAGATGCTGTCTGAGGTGGGTGTGCGATCTCTGGATTCGCTGATGCATTTGCCCAGGCGATTTCATATGCGCTGCAGTACGGTGTGCCGCTCCAGGTGCTGGTCGACAAGTTCAGTCACGTTCGGTTCGAGCCGTCTGGTATTACCAAGAACCGCGACGTGCGCGTGGCGAAGTCGATCGTT
>DTWD01000072.1 GCA_012963185.1 Acidobacteriota bacterium | reverse complement strand
TGGGCCGGGTGTTGGAGATGCCTTTTGGCTTGGTGGATCGATTGTGCAAGATGGTCCCTAACAACCCGGCCAATCCTACCACCCTCCCCGAAGCTTTGAAGGTTGAGCCACGCATCAAACAAGTGATGGCGGAAGAACCCGGTGTGGACCGTCTTTTCGACGTCGCAATCAAGCTGGAGGGGTTATACCGCCACGCCTCGACCCATGCCGCCGGCGTCGTCATCGGGGACCGGCCATTAGAGCAACTGGTTCCTCTCTACCGCGACCCGAATTCAGATATGCCTGTGACCCAGTTCAATATGAAATGGGTCGAGCTGGCGGGACTGGTGAAGTTTGATTTCCTGGGATTGAAAACGCTGACGGTTTTGGACCGGGCGGTGGAGATGATCCATCAGACAGATCCCAAATTTGACCTGGGCCGCATTCCCCTTGACGATCCTGCGGTATTCGAGCTGACCGCACGGGGAGAAACGGTCGGTGTATTCCAGTTGGAAGGTTCGGGCATGCGGGATATGTTGCGACAGATGCGCCCCGACTGTTTCGAGGACATTATTGCCGTGGTAGCGCTTTACCGGCCCGGTCCCATGGATAATATCCCGCTGTTTTGCAACCGGAAATCCGGGGCCGAACCACTGGACTATCTGCACCCAAGCTTGGAAGAGATCCTGAAGCCGACTTACGGGGTCATCGTTTATCAGGAACAGGTGATGCAGATTGCCCAGGTGATGGCTGGATATTCCCTAGCCGATGCGGATTTATTGCGTAGGGCCATGGGTAAGAAAATAAAGGCGGAAATGGCCGCCCAGCGCGACCGTTTTGTTCAGGGTGCCCTGGCTAAAGGCATTGATGGGGAACGAGCTGAATATGTCTTCGATCTAGTGGCCAAGTTCGCGGGATATGGCTTCAACAAAAGTCATGCCGCCGCTTACGCGCTAATTGCCTATCAGACGGCCTACTTGAAGGCTAACCATCCGGTCGAATTTATGGCTGCAACAATGTCGCTTGATTTGACCAATACGGACAAGCTGAACCTTTTTAAACAGGAGGTCGGGCGCTTGGGCATCCCGCTGCTGCCGCCCGATCTGAACTCATCCGGCGTTGCCTTCACTGTTGCGCGGGGGATTGGGGAAGACGGCGCCGACGGCATCCACTATGCCCTGGCGGCGATCAAGAATGTTGGCCGAGAAGCCATGGCGGCAGTGGTCGCTGAGCGCGAGGAAAACGGTCCCTACAAGACCATTTGGGATTTTGCGAACCGCCTGGATCCGCGTCAAGTGAATAAGCGCCAGGTGGAGAATTTAGCCCGTGCCGGTGGCTTTGATAGCCTGAACCTAAATCGGGCGCAGATGCTAGCGGCAGCGGAGATCATGCTGCGGGTTGCGGGCCGTGCAGCAGACGAACGCGGTTCCAATCAACTTGGATTTTTTGGCGGTGACGACGCGGTAGATGAGGCCTTGACGCCGCCTCTGCCGGTGGTGACCGAGTGGCTACAATTGGACAAGCTGGCCAATGAAGCAGAGGCGATCGGATTTTATCTCTCGGCCCACCCCTTGGAATCCTACCCGTCCTTGCTGGCCCGGAAATCAATGGTCAACTACGCGGAAATGGAATTCCGTGCTGATCAGGGTGGCCAGCAGTTTTGCATTGCTGCTACCATCGAGGAGATGAGCGAGCGCAAAAGCGCCAAGGGCAATCCGTATGCCTTCCTCCAGGTATCAGATAAGACCGGAACATTCGAAGTCACCCTGTTCGGCGATGAACTAGCGGACAGTCGGGAATTCCTAATCAAGGGCAATTCCATCGTCATGACGGTGGATGTGCGCTACGACGGCGAGCGTCGGCGGATGGTCGCCTCAAATATCGTCGATATTGAACAAGCCAGCCTGAACGTTGCCGCCGGAATAAGGGTATTCCTGAGTGATTCCGCGCCGCTCGAAAATCTTTACAGTCTGTTGAACGACCAGAACAAAGGTCCCGGTCAGGTGACGTTTCT
>DTWD01000071.1 GCA_012963185.1 Acidobacteriota bacterium | reverse complement strand
TTGGCACGGCACAGAAGTTGAGCGCCTTGTATCTACTTCACTTTTTGGTTCGCGGGCTCGGCAGCAATACGAAGGGACCGAAGGAAACGCCGGTCGTTAGCCGTGATATCGAGTCGACTTTGTGAAACTTCTCTATGAGTAGCGGGGGCGGTAACTTTTGTTAGCGCCTGCGGGTTCGAGCAATTACCAAATCCGATCTCTGCCTCTAGAGAAACCTGCATTTCATACCCAGCAGCACGCGCTTTCTCACGACACTCTTCCACTCGCGAATCTTGCGCGACTGCTGTTCCGATGGCCTCAGCAAGCTCACGCGCGAGATTGTTCACGACGTCTTCCATGCTGCGGTCTCCTTCAACGACATGCGGAGAGGAAAGCCTTATTGCCTCCCAAAACTGCTAAAAAATGAGCCGGAAACGAGAATGGCAAAGCTTGTAATCCTCAGAAGGTCAATCACGTTGCCAAGCTGGCAGAGTGTAACTACCGCATAACTAGCGTGTCAAGATAAATACCACTTTATCTAGTTGTTTTACTAGGTTCGAGCACCACATTATGTGGTTTTAGCCAAGCTAGAAAAAATACCCCGGATTCCTGCACCCTAGGCCTAATCAGGTGTCCTAGAATCATCACCGCATGAAATCTAAAACTTACGGCCCTAAACGCTTGGATACTTCACCGGTTGACAAACTTGGCGAACCCGGAACATTTCCGTTTACGCGTGGCATTTATCCAACCATGTACCAAAAGCGCTTATGGACAATGCGTCAGTACGCCGGCTTTGGCACAGCCGAAGAATCAAACCGCCGCTACCAATATTTGTTAAACCAGGGAGTCAGTGGATTAAGCGTTGCATTCGACCTACCGACACAAATCGGCTACGACTCCGATGATCCACTAGCTGCTGGTGAAGTCGGCCGCGTAGGTGTTGCGATCGACTCGATAGAGGACATGACCCAACTGTTCGAAAAGATTCCGCTCGATCGTGTGTCGACATCAATGACGATCAACGCGACTGCGATAATCCTACTTGCCTTGTACATCGCCACGGCCAAACGTCAAGGCGTAGAAACTAGCTTACTTACCGGAACGCTGCAAAATGACATCTTGAAAGAGTACGTCGCACGAGGAACCTACATTTACCCGCCAGGACCGTCCCTTCGTATCGTCACCGACGTGGTGGAATATTGTGAACAGAAATTGCCACGCTGGCACCCCATCTCAATCAGCGGGTACCACATTCGAGAAGCCGGGGCAACAGCAGCCCAAGAAGTAGCGTTTACGTTCGCCCATGCAACGGCTTATGTAGAAGCGGCGCAGGAGCGAGGCCTCGATGTTAATTCGTTTGGACGCCGATTATCGTTCTTCTTTAATTCACATAACAATTTCCTTGAAGAAATCGCAAAGTTCCGTGCAGCCCGCAGGCTGTGGGCGTCTCTAATGCGAGATCGATTCGGCGCCACCGAACCGCGTGCGCAGCAGCTTCGGTTCCACACACAAACAGCTGGCAGCACGCTCACGGCGCAACAGCCTGAAAATAATATTGTTCGCGTCGCTCTTCAGGCCCTTGCCTCAGTACTCGGTGGAACACAATCACTTCACTGCAATGGGCTAGACGAAGCCCTTGGACTGCCCACAGAAGAAACCGCACAAATTGCCTTGCGAACACAACAGATTATCGCCAAAGAAACGGGAGTCCCCGCTACCGTTGACCCCGTTGGCGGCGCATGGGCCATCGAGGACATGACCGATCGTGTCGAAACTAATGCTCGCGCGCTGCTGGCAGAAATCGAACAGCAAGGTGGCACGCTTTCTGCTATCCAAAAAGGATTTATCCAGCGGGAGATTCAAGAGTCAGCTTACAAGGCACAACAAGCGATCGATAACGAATCGACTGTTGTTGTTGGTGTAAATCGATTCACAACGGATAAAACCACACCGATCGAAAGTCAACAAATTGATCCCGCGATAGAAACAGCGCAAACAGAACGTGTAGCGTTCCTCCGGAATTCCCGTGACCAGCACTTAACGTCCACGGCACTTACGAATGTGGAAAACGCCGCTCTCGGAAATGTGAATCTCGTGCCTTCTATTGTCGATGCGGTGGAAGCAAAAGCAACGGTCGGTGAAATTTCCAACACACTCAGGAAAGTGTTTGGTGAGCACACCGAAATAAGCTAATCAGGTTTTCGAGTCGTCGGCGGAAACTTTTGCTCGTCTCGTTCAACGGCACCATCAAGAATATGGATGACGCGGTGGGCGTGCCTCGCAACATCGCGCTCATGAGTAATCAGAATGATAGTGTGACCTTTCTGATGAAGTCGGTCAAACACTGCCATGATTTCAACTCCAGTCTTGGAGTCGAGGTTTCCTGTTGGCTCATCAGCCAGCACGATCGACGGATTATTAACAAGCGCTCGGGCAATCGCTACGCGCTGCCGTTGCCCGCCTGATAATTCATTCGGGCGATGACTCATTCGGTCTTCCAGTTCAACCAATCTCAGTGCCTCAATCGCTCGATTCTTGCGAGTACTTACTGGCACGCCGGCATAAATCAGTGGGAGTTCGACATTGTGCAACGCCGAAGCACGCGGCAAAAGATTAAATGTCTGAAAAACAAACCCAATCTCCTGGTTCCGTATGCGCGCGAGTTCGTCATCGTTCATCTGGCTGACATTTTGCTGATTCAGCATATAAGTGCCGGTTGACGGTGTATCAAGACAACCAATTAAGTTCATAAACGTTGACTTGCCAGAGCCTGACGGTCCCATAATCGCTACGAACTCACCCTGCTCGATACTTACAGAAAGACCTTGAAGCGCATGGATTGACTCGGCACCCATACGATAGGTCTTCCAGAGTTCCTGTGTTTCAATTAACGACACTCGCTACTACTCCCACAACGAAACCACTAGGGAATTCCCTCTAGAAGCTTATCCGACTTC
Organism: Acidobacteriota bacterium; assembly: GCA_012963185.1. The sequence goes on along the minus strand of DTWD01000071.1, from coordinate 2,318 downwards.
AATAGGTCAGCCTTCACAGAGCACAGCCAACCAACTAAAACCAACAATAAGTCAGGGAAATAGAAACACAACTAATTAAAGCTATCTCTAAAAAGACCCGCCAAAAAGAATCGTACTAGTCCTGGTTGGTCGAAACTTGTAACTTAATCGGTCGCCCTACAATTATCGCGACAAAATCCGCTCTAGTCGTAGTACTCCAGACCCAAGTGAGTTATAAGTTCTTCGCCGCGAAGATGCCGGAGGGTGTTCTTGAGCTTCATCAATTGGATGAAAAGATCGTGCTCAGGGGAAATGTCTCGGCTATGAATAGGACTCTTAAAATAGAACGACAACCATTCCTGAATACCGTTCATGCCAGCACGCTGAGCAAGATCAAGAAATAGAGCCACGTCCAGCACAATCGGAGCAGCAAGAATACTGTCTCGGCAAAGGAAGTTGATCTTTAGTTGCATTGGGTAATCAAGCCACCCAACAAGGTCAATATTGTCCCAACCTTCTTTGTTGTCACCACGCGGTGGATAGTAATTGATGCGAACAACGTGATGCAGGTCACCATAAAGGGTGGGGTAGAGTTCAGGTTGAAGAATATGATCAAGAACCGACTTCTTACTCTCTTCTTTTGTCTTGAACGATTCTGGATCGTCAAGAACTTCGCCATCACGATTTCCGAGAATATTCGTGGAGTACCAACCCGCAACCCCTAACAACCTTGCCTTGAGACCCGGCGCGATCATTGTTTTCATCAACGTCTGGCCGGTCTTCAGGTCCTTCCCTGCTAACGGCGAACCAGTTTTTAGTGCCAACTGTTCAAGCGCAGGCACATCAGCACTGAGGTTTGGAGCGGCGTTAGCGTACGGAATGCCTTCCTTGATGGCTGCATAGGCGTAGATCATGCTTGATGGAATAGCCGGATCCGAATCATCAAGTCCTTTTTCAAACGCCTCAAGCGATGAGTGAACCACCGACTCTTCCATGAAAATCTCTGTACTACCGCACCAAACAAGGACGAGTCGATCAACATTCTGTTCGGTTTTAAAACGTCGAATATCTTCTATAACCTGTTCAGCCAGCTCACGCTTGGACGCGCCAGTTTTAACGTTCGGACCATCGAGCCTCTTGACATAGTGCTGATCAAAAACGGCCGGCCAAGGAGTTATAGACTCAAGTTCTGGACGGACTTGCTCAAGTAAATCTGGTTTGAGTACCTCTGCATTACGCGCAGCCTCGTAACAGTTATCGTTGAAAATGTCCCATCCACCAAATACCAAATCATCGAGAGAAGCCAGGGGGAGGAAGTCTTTAATGAGAGGTGAACGGCCGTCGGTTCGCTTCCCAAGTCGCACAGTTCCCATCTGTGTGAGAGAGCCTGTCGGCACCGCTAAGCCCTTTCGAATGGCAAAAACACCTGCCATGAAAGTTGTAGTGACAGCGCCGAGTCCCGCAAGCAGGATCCCAAGACGACCGTTCGCAGGAGAAATTTCGCGTGGATTTTGCAAGGCCAATCACTATAACATGCACTGGTCTTGAGAGCCTTTTTCGAGACCAGCATGTCTCATAATCAAAGCTTCTTAGAGAAAACACATGTCGTTGTTCAGTCTTAAAAAAAATAGCGATCCGCTTGCTCTAGAAGTGTCAATGGCCGGCCTCAAACTTGGTTCGACCTTGCTGCAACTCGGACTTTCAAATGAAGACATGCTCGCCGCACTGACGAAAGTGGTTGGAATCAGTGGTGAATCAGCCGTAGCCGTTGAAACGGATGCCGAAGTGAAACGCGTGCATGAAATTGCTGACAATGCTGGTGTGTTAATTGACATTCAAAAAACACGTTTCTCTTCGTTACCTTTCACCTCCGAAACATTTGACGTCGTTGTGGCCGCTAATCTCATTGGCGATATGCGAATCAATGAGCGTGTCCTCTGCCTGCAGCAAATACTACAAGTACTAAAACCAAATGGCCGATGTCTTGTTATTGAAGCGGCTCCTCGAGGCGGGCTTGGCGCATTGTTTTCACAGCGGTCACTTGACCGAACTTATGTTGCCTACGGTGGTGCAGAAGGAGCTCTCAAAGCCGAAGGCTTCAGGGCCGTCAGACAACTCGCCGAGCGTGACGGGAAAAGGTACATCGAAGGACTGAAATAATCCTCGATATTAAGCAAGAAACTAAACCCAGCCTCACCGTAGTGACCTTTCCTTGTGACCTCCCCAGATGACATAAGGTCACCACTCGGTATCGCCAAAAGCCTTAATTAGAAAGAACGTTTCGGCTCGAACCTTTTGGCACGACTCTTGCTTTTAAACCATTAGATAAATCAAAAGTT
>DTWD01000070.1 GCA_012963185.1 Acidobacteriota bacterium | reverse complement strand
CTTGGTCCTCCCCAAAAGGATCAATCATCCCATGCTCGGTCGCCATGCGTGTAATCCACTTATCCGACTTAATACTCATAACCAGGCCATTTCCTTAAACCCCAACCTAACGCCGCCAAAAAGAAACAACGAAACTCAACACCACGCTAATTAGCACACAGCTCGTAATCGGAATGTAAACCGTTGCACCATCGCGACGGAACACCAGGTCGCCAGGGAGCCGTCCGAGCGGAAACCCCAGACTAACAACGACCCCAACTCCTGCTACGAGCAACCCGACTCCGATGAGTACCTTCCCCACCAGCACACCGAGCTATCCGACCTCGACCCCACGAAAAAAATAATTCAGCTCATACGCCGCTGTATCGTCGGCGTCCGACCCATGAGTCGCGTTCCGCTCTATCGATCCGCCGAATTCCCGTCGGAGCGTCCCCTCATCCGCGCTCGCGGGATCAGTTGCACCCATAAGTTTTCGCCAACGAAGAATCGCATCCGGTGCTTCGAGTGCAAGGACCACCACGGGCCCAGATGACATGAACGCGGTCAGCGCCTCAAAAAACGGCCTGGCTTTGTGCACAACATAAAAACCTTCGGCATCCCGTTGAGTCAGATTGACCAGTCGCAATCCTTTAATGTCGAGGCCAGACGATTCGATGCGTTGAATGATCGCCCCAACGTGTTTCTCCGCGACCGCATCTGGCTTAATAATAGCGAGCGTACGTTGCATGCGGAGATTATAGCCGGCCTATTCGGTGAATCATTTTCTGCAGCGCGGAAAATATATCCGTTATCGGGCACCTTCCATAATCTCGCTCAGGACGGATTTCGGTGGCCGAACACGCGTTTCCGGTAGCGTCGCCAACGGGTCGTCCACCAAATTCAGCACGTCAATAAAGTCCGCCTTCTTCGGCTCAACATAAATAAGACCAGTTGCGAACTCGCCTCGATTTCGAGTTTCGTCAAGCACCCTCATCGCTTGCATCTTATCCAAGGGATTGTATTCATTCTCAAGCTTCTTCAGATACAGTTTAGAACCGTCATGCATCTCAACTTCTTGCGTAGACCCCGGTTCATAATCGACCGAGATGTCCTCAAAGTACGGGACAAAGCTGATCTCTTCCAAAGGCTCATCGTGGTCTTTGGCATACGCGTAACTCTTCGTCGAGCCCTCATGATCATTGAAGGTAACGCACGGGGACAGGACATCAAGCATTGCCGTGCCTCGATGGCTTAATGCTGCCTTCAGAATGGCGGCGAGCTGCTTCTTATCTCCAGAGAATGACCGCGCCACAAAAGAGGCTCCGAGCTCAATGGCCAACGCGCACGTATCAATCGGAGGCAAATCGTTCATCACACCAGTTTTTGTCTTTGAACCAACATCGGCCGTCGGCGAAAACTGCCCCTTCGTTAGGCCGTAACATCCATTGTCTTCAATGATGTAGACAATTGGCAGATTACGACGCATCAGATGAACAAACTGACCGATCCCGATCGCACAGGTATCGCCATCGCCACTAACACCAATTGCAATAAGTTTCCGATTCGCCAACAAAGCCCCTGTGCCGACGGAAGGCATCCGTCCATGAACTGCATTAAATCCATGCGACGTGCCCAAAAAATAGGCGGGGGACTTACTCGAACAACCAATACCTGAGAGTTTGATAATCCGCTCCGGATTCACGCCCATCTCGTAACACGCATCGATAATCCGTTCCGAAATAGCGTTGTGACCACACCCCGCACATAACGTGGTCTTTCCACCACGATATATCTTTGTCTCAAGACCAATCCGATTGACTTTTTTCCGTGGTTCTGACGTTGCGACTGTCACGTAATCCCTACTCTCCCCCGGCACCGGCGCCGCGCGGAACGCGAGCAACAGATGCTCCGGCTCTCTCTACTCGATAGCCTTCCTGTAACAACAAATTATCTGTAATCGAGCGCGCGTCAATCGGGAGACCGGAATAATGCAACACGCTCCGCAACCGACTCACGTGTTCTGGTGACAACTCCAATTTCATTAAGCTCAACATCTGCGCATCTCGATTTTGCTCAACCACGTACACACGTTCATGTCGGTCGATAAATGACGCCAGTGCCGTACGAAATGGATATGCACAAACCCGATAATACGAAGTCTCTACATCCGCCTCACCTTTCAACTGATCGCGACTCTCCACCACCGCCCAATGAGAGGTGCCGTAAGCAATAATCCCAATCCCCGCTTTGCGGTTAATGTCAACGACTGGTGCCGGCATCCAATCCCGAGCCGTATCGAACTTGCGAGCCAGTCGGTCGACGTTTTTTTGATAATCATCCGGACGCTCGCTGTACTGAGCCCATTCGTTATGGCCTGAACCACGCAAAAAATATGCGGGCATGTGGTCACCTGGAATTGTCCGGTACGGAACGCCATCTCCATCAACATCATGATACCGGCCAAACTTGCCAATTCGTTCGAGGGTCTCCTCGTCCAAAACCTTTCCCCGATCGAGGGGTTTGGTTGGGTACTCAAATTCATCAGACATCCACGTATTCATCCCGAGATCCAGGTCCGACATCACAAACACCGGAGTTTGGAAATGCTCCGCAAGATCGAATGCCTCCATCCCCATCGAATAACACTCTTGAACCGAGGACGGAAATAGCATTAGATGTCGCGTATCGCCATGCGATAAAAACGCCGTCGCCAACACATCACCTTGAGCGGTTCGAGTCGGCAATCCAGTTGATGGTCCTACACGCTGTACGTCAAAAATAACGGTCGGCACTTCTCCGTAGTACGCCAACCCCGAAAATTCACTCATCAGAGACACGCCCGGCCCCGACGTTGATGTCATCGACCGCGCCCCGGCCCAACCAGCACCAATCGCCATCCCAACAGCTGCGATTTCGTCTTCTGCCTGCACAACCGCAAAAGTCGCTTTCCCGGTCTCTTTGTCAATGCGATATTCCTGCAGGTAGTCAATGAGACTCTCACACAGCGAAGACGACGGCGTGATCGGATACCAGGTTACGACAGTCACACCGGCCATCAACGCACCAATCGCAGCACCAGCGTTTCCGTCCATGAGGATTTTTCCGGCAGTTTTATCAAGCGGCGTGACTCTGTACGGATGCTCCTCCTCAAAGTGTTGCTCCGCATACTGAAAACCCACATCCAGCGCCTCTTGGTTCATCGCAACAGCTTTTGGTTTCCGGCCCAGTTGCTTTTCTAGCGCCTGCTCCATCCCTCGCCGGTCAATATCGAGTAGTTGTGCGAGAACACCGTCATAAATCATGTTCCGAACCAGCCGGCGAAGCTTCGGCTCACGGCAGACGCCAGTCACAAGTTTGTCAAACGGGACGGGGTAAAAAACCAAATCGTCTCGGAGCGTACTCAGGTTCAATGGCTCGTCATACACAACAACCGACTTCGATTTCAGCGAGAGGGCGTCTTCACGCGCGGTTTCAGGATTCATCGCAACCAGAATATCGATTTCCTTCTTTCTCGCGACATAGCCATCCTTATTCGCCCGGATCGTGAACCAAGTTGGCAATCCAGCAATGTTGGAGGGAAACATGTTCTTGCCAGATACCGGAATTCCCATCCCAAAGATCGACCGTAAAAGGACCAGATTCGCCGTCTGGCTTCCGGAACCGTTTACAGTAGCGACCTGGATACTGAAATCGTTAACAATCTGTTCAGAATCAGCTCTGGTTGGGGCTTCTTTAACCGCGACGTCAGAAGGGACCATTCATGCCTCTAGTGGGATAGTGTTAAAACTCAGCACGAGCGATCCAGCTCTGCCATGCCTATAAACGCCGACGAAACCGCTGCACAAAACTACTAATTGTAGCATGT
>DTWD01000069.1 GCA_012963185.1 Acidobacteriota bacterium | reverse complement strand
GTTAACGCACGAACCCAATCGATTTGACAAGAAGTCCGGCCTTCCTTATGGTCATGTTCTTCGTCAACGGTACAATAGGAAAGAGAACAGCGCGTGCTTCCTGAACGACAACTCATCGAACAACGTATCCGTACCGCGCTTGAGGCAACCCCCACTCGGATTCCTGTACTTATTGGCAGTTGTGGAAGTGGTCGATCGACGCTTTTACATCGAACCTATACCAAGCTCACCGAGGAGAATTCGCAGTACATCGACGCTGAACACGTTGCATTGACACCCGAAGGATTATTGAACGCAGTCACCGACGATTCCGGCTATTTTGAAACAAACAGCCCGGCATACCAACCGACCAATCGCCACTCTGCTCGCGCAGCATTCGACGCATTACTTGAGTTCTTTAATCATAAACCACGGTCAAATACGACACCGTCAACGTTTCTCATTGACGAGGTACTCGACATTCGAACCTTGGAAAGCTTCCCCGGTCTTCGTGGTGTGACGCGAGAACTGTTCGAGTCCCTCGCGCAAAGCCCCAATCGGTTCGTCCTTGCCAGTAGATTTATCAGCAGAACATTACGTCTTCTCAAGGATTTCTCCGGTCGATTTGAAGTCATACAAATACCGCCACTTACACCGACAGAAACCATTGCAACGCTTGAACAATGCGGTGTGGGTCGAAATGCCGCTGAGCGCAATGATATTGGGCGAATGGTGCACGTACTGACGGACGGTCGCGCCGCTTATGTCAATATTCTCGCCTCAACACTCGCAACCACAGACGGCGCCAGTGGCGGAGATCCTGTGAGTGCACTTACCGGTCAGATGGCTGCCGAAACGAATTTGTGGTGGAGGTGCAGATTTTCCTACGAGCTGCGACTCCATCGGACGCGCGGATACGGCTCCCTGAAAGGTATTTTGGCCGTCCTTGCGGACGAAGAACCACAAACGCTGACCGAGATCTCACAGAAATTTGGCCGGACACCGGGATCAACCAAGGATTATCTCTCATGGCTCGAAGATGTCGATTTAGTACAGGCTCGCCAGAAACGCTATAGCTATACTGACCCACTCCTCAGACTCTGGGTCCGACTCCATGGTCGTATTACGCCGCCGACTGAAATTGATTTAGCTCGTGAAGTCCAAGAATATGCTGTGCAACGGCTGCCTTTTCTTGACGAACGTGATGATGTCTCGGTTGCCGCGAGGGCGACACATATCGAGCCCGAAGTCGATCAGCGTACCACCCGACCACTCGACTTAATAGAGTATGACTAGCAACCTACAAGGACGTCTTAGCACTACTACCATGTAGCGTAGCTAAGGCTTTTTGCGCTGCGGCTTGTTCAGCCTCTTTTTTACTTCGTCCTTGACCCTGACTGACAATGGACTCACCCAGTCGAAGTTCAATCGTAAACATTTTGTCGTGTTCTGGACCGGCCGTACCTGCAAGCCAATACTCTGGCAGCGGCCGTCCTGCCGCCTGCAGCCATTCTTGAAGTGACGACTTAAAATCCTCTATCCCGATAACCGATGCGCCACCGCGGCGCACTCGGACTAGCTCTCCGGTGAAGAGATGAGAAATCAAGGCTGCCGCAGCATCGTAGTCTCCGTCGAGATAAACCGCGGCAATAATGGCCTCGACAGCATTCGCCAGCAAAGACGGCTTCTTTCTCCCACCCGACTTGGCCTCACCTCGTCCAAGT
>DTWD01000068.1 GCA_012963185.1 Acidobacteriota bacterium | reverse complement strand
GGCCGGTGAGCTGTCCGATCTCGACCGGAAAGCCAGAGATGCAGAAACGAAGAAAGCGCGACGGCTCGTCGCACGGCAACGAGACAACACGCTCGACGACTACGAGTGGATGTTCAGTTGGCTAGAGCAGCAGAAACAGTTTTGCGGGATGAAGTGAAGCAACAGCCGCGCTTACTCCGTACAGGAGAACGTTTCGAAAAAGGCAGCGAGGATCAGAACAACCTCTTCCTCATGTAACCGCTCTGGATGATCTTCGAGCCACTGATTTACAAACAATTTACATACCTCTAACAGAGACACAATCCACTTGTTAAACAATTGACACATCTTGCATTTACACTTATCACTCTCCTCCCCCTCAATATTTAGATTTTTATGGACTGCGGTCGCGCTTCTATCAATCACAGAGACATCGCTTGGTGCCCAAGACACTGCCGATGACGAAAGCGCGCAACAATCGACCACAGCAACGTGGCCGGACAAACTCAGACTCAGTGGTGATTTTAGATCTCGCTACGAAGGCTTCTACAAAACTAGCCGACCGACTCGCAATCGAACCCGACTGCGCCTACGACTGAGGATAGATTCAGAAATTAATAACGACACTCGTTTCCAACTACAGGTTGCCAGTGGAGACCCAGGGACGCCAGCATCAACGAACCAAACTTTCAAGGGATTCTTTCAACCAAAACCATTTAACTTGGACCGTGCCTTCGTCGCGTATAATCCGCGAGCGGCAGAGGCAGTAACACTCGGCATCGGCAAATTTCCGACTCCTGTCATGCGAACCCAAATGACATTCGACGACGATCTGAATTTTGAAGGCGGATGGGAGCAGTTCAGTTGGAAACCTCAAGAAAACGTCGCGATCGACCTGGTGGCACTACAGACTGCTGTCAATGAAGTGTCTCATGGAGCCGACGCTTATATGCTCGGCGGTTACGGTGCAGCATCTTTCACGTTTGGCTCAAACAGTCTCCAACTATCTGCGGCCAATTACATATGGAGAAATGCCGATCAAATTGTGGCCGCTCAAGCGAGCGGTGAACTCACCAGTATTCTGACTAATCGAGTTATTCGAAACGCTGACGGCATCGCGACCAACTTTGCCTCAGAATTTAATGTCGTGGACATTATTGCGGAAGCAACTCTTAATACGCCGAACCCGGACTACCCGCTTCGTCTACTCATTGACTACGCAGTTAATACAAAAGCCACCACTGATCGGAAAGGCTTCTGGATCGAAGCGGGCTACGGGGATCCAGGCCCGGTTGGCTCATGGGGCGCTACCTACACAAGCGGATGGATCGAACAGGACGTCACTCCCTCAGCATTTGTATTTAGCGATATGCCAGGAACCAATATACGCCTGAATATGATCGAAACCTCCTACATCGTAAAGGCTGGGCTTAGTCTTGACGTAACACTCCATCTGACGAAGAGATTGGTCGTCGCTCAAAATGACACATCGAATCAGCTGCTGGCCCGACTTCACGTAGCTACCGTTGTCAGATTTTGATGGAGTTGCGCCGTTGACACTGACACAGGCCCGCAATCGCCGAATCACCAAGCGGAAGCTTCTAGGCGTCACTATGCCAAGCTCGGTTCTCGTCATTCTTCATGCGCGACATCAAAACGATGCTGTTGTTACAACGAGCGCACTTATTTTTGGATACACAACCGACGACACGGATCTTTTGGCGACAACTCTATGAGCCTAGCCGTAAACCAAAGCATCGAAAAGCCTTCTGTCTTCCCCAGGCTCCTTGCGATCTTTGGATTGCTTTTTGTCTTCCTTGTGGGCGTAAGGGGACTTGGTGGTGGTTTCAGATTACTCGGAGAAGATCTAATCCAAAGCTTCTTTACCGCCACAGAAAACCCATTCATGGGACTGCTGGTTGGGCTGCTCGCTACGACCGTCGTCCAGAGTTCCTCGGTCACAACGGCAATGATTGTCGGCTTGGTCGCCGCTCCCGAAAACCCCCTTCCCCTGCTGAACGCAGTGCCAATGGTCATGGGCGCGAACATTGGCACAACCGTCACCGCCACTATTGTGGCGCTCGGTCACATCGGACGCCGAGAGGAATTTGAACGCGCGTTTCCAGTTGCCATTTGCCATGACGTCTTCAATTACATTGCGGTCTTGGTTCTTTTGCCATTGGAAATGTTCACTGGCTTTCTTCAGTCCACAGCTGGATGGTTTACCGGGTTCTTGGGTGGGTTTGGTGGTGTCGTCTATCGAAGCCCGCTCAGAACACTACTGGGTTACGGACTGGTTCCGATTTCCGCCGTAAACGAAGCATTGTTCACAACAGAAGGTAGTCAAGCCGTCTTCCTAATAATGGTGAGTGGATTCCTTATATTTGGTGCACTTTTCTTTATCGTGAAAGTCATGAGCGGCGCCGTTCAAAGTCGAGTCGAAAGCGCCGTGAATAGAGCGCTTGGCGTCAACGCCGTGTTTTCGATTCTCATTGGGGTGATCGTCACAATCATGGTGCAATCGAGTTCGATCACGACATCGCTGCTGGTACCACTGGCAGGCGCTGGACTCCTAAGGCTGGAGCGAGCGTTTCCGGTCACGCTCGGTGCAAATATTGGGACTACCGTAACCGGGTTTCTCGCAGCCATGGCTGTAACAGGAGTCAACGCTACCGCCGGTCTACAAATAGCACTGGTTCACCTGTTCTTTAATTTAAGTGGAACGCTAATGATTTATCCGATTCCGGCGGTCAGAAATATTCCTCTTCGTATCTCGCGCCGCATCACCCGTTTAGCGGTGCGCTCTCGGCGGTTGACTCTAGTCTGGGTTGGGCTGCTATTTTACGGTTTACCAGCGCTTGCTGTCTTTTTTAGTAGGATGCTGTAGTAAACAAAACATACTGGAGATCTCGTGCTTCAAGAACTACTGAGTATTTTCCGTGGTGACGACCCTCTCTCAAAAGTTGCCGACAACTTCGCGCTTATGTTCAATCTCACGCGCGAAATGACCTACTCTGCCGGTCAAATCTTCTTTGGAGAGGACCATGATGAGGACGCGCAAGACAAGGTTCATAAAGCTGATGCTGAAGTCAACGAATTGGAACGAACTATTAGACGTTCGCTCATGACCCATCTAGCTATTCCGGGTAACAGCGCAGATGCACCCTACTCACTATTGCTTATGAGCCTTGTGAAAGACGTCGAACGATTAGGCGACTATGCAAAGAACCTTTCCGAGATTATCGAAATCGGACCGAAGGCATTCCCGGAAAGCGAGGAACTCAGCGAGTTGATGATGATTCGCCGAAGAGTCGAGTTAGCGTACCAAGCCGGTGCAAATGTCGTACTGTCGTCGAGACAAGGTGAGGCAATCGAACTAATCCGCCAAGGCCGAGAAACTGCCCGAAAGTGCGATGGGTTAATCGCCATAATCGGAAAAAGCAATTACGACGCTTCCACAACGACTGCCTTTATCTTGGGTACTCGCTATTACAAAAGAATCAACGCGCACGTCCTCAATGTGCTGTCTAGTGTTGTTATGCCACTCGATAAAGTCGATTACTATGACGAGAACGCGGCGAATCAGCCAAGCGCGACCGATAACTGAAGCCCTTCGGCTTGGCCATATTAAGTTGCCCCTCTTCCCAATTTTCCCGTTGAACCACCCGCCGTGTCGCGATAGGATTAGCGAGTCCTCGAAACACTAGTACCAGATGATGTCTTGCGTGTCCCTTGTGGGGGGGGGCAAACCTTTCCGTTCGCCGCCCGGCATTAAATATATTTGGTCGCGATTTCCTTTGTCGTCAGCGGTGCGGGTCGCAGTGGGAACAGGAGTCTAGTTGTCAGTTCGCCATGCGTTTCCGGCCCAATCTGCGG
>DTWD01000067.1 GCA_012963185.1 Acidobacteriota bacterium | reverse complement strand
CGTCCGCCGGGGCGCTGTTTTGACCCTTCGCGTGCTGAACGTGGACTACGGTCAACAGGAGCACAGACAGCATGGCAAAGGCTGTCCTGGTTGAGTACTTATTCAGTAGGCACATTGATATACCTCCAATGCTTCGCTCTCGCTGAACGGTCGTGGATTAAACGTTCCTGTCCATTGTGCTCCAGCGGATTCCGCTAGGCCAGCAAGATCATTCATTTCGATACCTGCAGTTTGAAGATCGGTAGGGAATCCGCCAGCCCTACTAAGGTCGGCTAGTCGTTCAGCCAAGTGAGTACCCGCTTGATCTGACGGTATATCTGAGTCGACCAGGCCAGCGTAGAGCGAGTCATTCTTCTGAGTATTCCAGCGTACAACGTGTGGTAACAGAATCGCGAGAGCAACGCCGTGGGTCAATTGGTATTGCGCCGTCAATGGATTCGCACAGGCATGAGCTGCACCCAACATGGATTGCTCGATAGCGATGCCGGCATAGAACGAACCGAGGTGCATCGCGCCTCTCGCATTCAGGTCGCTCGGCTGAACGAGTACACGTTCGTAATTTGCGTTCAAGAGTCGAAACGCTTCTCTCGAAAAAAGCATAGATAGTTCTGTGCGACGTGTCGTCACAGCGGTTTCTACCGCGTGTGCAATGGCATCAAAGCCAGACGACGCGGTGACTTGTGTTGGTTGCGAAAGGGTAAGTTCGGGGTCAAGAATTGCTGCCGCGAACGCTAGTTTCTGGTCGCCGCACGCCATTTTTAGATGGGTGGTCGTGTCGGAGACCACAGCATAGCTTTGTGCTTCCGAACCAGTTCCCGCGGTTGTCGGAATTGCAACCATCGGTAAAAGAGGTTTTTGAGCATGCCCGTAGCCGCGATAATCAGAAATCTGACCGCCGTTCGTCAAAATGAGGTTGATGCCTTTGGCACAATCAAGAGAACTGCCTCCGCCAAGCCCTATAACTGAGTCTCGATCCAAAGTTGAGGCAAAGGCCACACCTCGGTCAACCATGGCCGAATCGGGATTAACCCCGAACTGGTCAAACACTTCAACGTTCAGACCAGCGTCCGTGAGAAGTTTGAGAACAGTATCGACATGTCCGGCGTCCCGGATTCCGGGATCTGTGACTAAGAGTGGTCTCGAACAGCCAAGTCCCCGAGTAACTTCACCGATACGGTTTAGTGTGCCAGATCCAAAGATCAGTCTTGTGGAAAAACCGAATTCAAACGACGTCATTATGCAGCTAGAAAATTAGTTTAATTCCCATTTGCACTCGTCTTGCGTGGCCAGCGGCAAGAATCTGACCGAACGTGGGAGAATCGACAAATGCATCAGGAAGCCCGAAATTTACGGTGTTTAGAAGATTAAAAGCTTCGATCCTAAACTGAAAATCGAGATCGCCACCGATAGGTATATTTTTGATCAAGGCGAGGTTGACATTGCGGAAACCAGGACCGTCAAGAATATTCCGACCAGCATTGCCAAAGTTTCCGAATGGTGGGGTCGTGAAGGCGTTGGTGTTAAACCACATGGTTTCACTGGGATTATTGAGCTTGGGGTTTCCAACCAGGTTTGGGCGGTCGTTAAAACCGAAGCCGAGGGCAGCCCGTCCCGTATTACTGTTATCTGTTGTGGGGAGTAAGGCGACGGTAAACGGCCGACCGCTTTGCAGTTCGACGGTTCCTGAAAGTTGCCAGTTTTGTACTAGCGCGCTTGCCCAACCTCCGGAAGAATTTCCCGTCGGAAGGAGGTAGGAAAATCCCATTGAAAATCGATGTCTGATATCAAATGCGGAACGACCATACTCAAGCTGCGGATTATTGTGGTCCTGCGGGAAGTTGGCGTCACCGGTGCTCGTGAAGAAGCCGGACGCATCATCTTCAGACTTGCCGACTGTGTATCCGGACTGCACGGTTAAGCCATGACGGAGTCGTTGCCGAAATTGTAGCTGAAGTGAGTGATAGCGTGAACGAGCGGCGGATTCAATGGCAATAATGTCTGCAAACATTGGATTCGGGCGCAGGTTGAGTGGTGCTGCACTTGGTAGCGGTTGATTAACGTCACGGCCTCGGAGAAGGTTGTGACCTCGAGAACCGACATAGGCAATTTCTACAACCTGGCCGAGACCGAGTTGATGCTGAATGCTGGTGTGCCACTGTTGGAGGTAGGCTGTCTTGAGATCTCGCTGAAATGTTGTTGCAGTCGGTGCAGTTGGGATAGGGAAATTAGTTGGGAATGGATCAGTCAGTGTCAGTGGCGGAAGGCCTGGGTACTGGAACGCCATTCCGAAGTTGAAGAGCGGCGGATTAAAGTACAGTCCTTCGCCCGGAGATAACGCCGATTGATCGTAAAAAATTCCATAACCTCCCCGTACGACGGTATCCGGTGTTAGCGACCAGGTCAGCCCAAGTCGTGGCGCAAGGTTGTTCTTGTCTGTGTCGTATCCGCCACGAGGAACGCCGTTCGCGCCAACAGCTGCCAGTTGTCCTGTGCGCGTGTCGTAGACACTCGCTCGGTCATTGGCATCGAACGGTGGAAGATTTAGTTCATACCTTAGTCCAGCAGACAAAGTGACATCCGGCCGGATCTGGATGGAGTCCTGGATGAAAAAGTTGTGACTTTGAGCACGTAATTGTTGGGGATTGTCGAGAGTCGCACCACCTGTCACGGTTGGTAGACCGAGTAACAGGTCTGACAACGGGTTGCCTGTCATCATACCTGTAAAGTTGAGAAAACCCCTGGACTGTACGTCTCTAAAGCCATCCTGCCTTGTGAAGCGGAGGTCGCCTCCCATGGTAAACAGGTGGGACCCGCGTGAGAATGTGACCGTATCGAGGATCTGAATGGTCGAAAGCGTGCTGTTCTGAGGGTTGTTTGACTCGTCTCCGAGTGAAGAGAACCCAGGAAGGTTAATTTGACTAAGGCCCCACGTTCGAGAATTCTGAGACAAATTAGGTAGTCCGACTTGTTGATTGAGATTGACGCCTTGGTTCTCGTGGAGGACCTGATTGGAGACGCGGTTATAAACGACACGAACGTCATTTACCACGGCATTCGATAGCACATGGGTTTCACTGATGACGAGATTATCCGCTTGGCGAGGAACACGCGCACCATATCCCGGTATGAGTGGAGTGCCGGCAGCTCCGGAGAATGGATCAAATAGTCGGCGGTCGCCGCGGCTATACCGGGCAGTGAGGCTCGAGGCGTTGCTGAAGTGATGATCGATCTTTAGATCGAAGTGATCAACCTGGTCCTCAAGAAGTGGTGACGATACGTAATTTGCAAACGGGGCAGTCCGGTTGGGGGTCGGGTAGCGTGCAGCGATAGCTTGCCCAACAGGATGTTGAAAGTACGACGGAATTTGATTGCCAGGGAATGACTGTCCTGTAAACGGATTGATAGGTGTTGGAAATAAGCTACTGGAAAAATCACCTTGCCGTTCCGCGAGCGTTGGTACGTTTGTTACCCTTGTGATGCCTTCTCGCAGGCGCGTTCCTTCGTAATCAGCAAAGAAGAATGTCCGGTTCTCAACGATCGGCCCACCGATTGAGAAGCCTGCCTGTGTTCGATCGTAAGTTGGGTCGGGTTCATTTTTTGGCGCAAAAAAGTTCGTTCCATTTAGTGCTTGCGAACGAAAAAACCCATAAGCGGTACCGTGGAGATTATTACTACCAGACTTGGTAATGATATTCACTTGGGCACCTGCATGGCGCCCAAACGAAGCGTCGTAGCCATTTGTTTGTACTTTAAACTCAGCAATAGCGTCGACAGGGGGTCTCACGCCAGGCGTGTTTAGTTTTTGGTCGACATTGTACGCACCATCGAGCATAAAACTGTTCGCGTCTTCTCGGGCACCGTTTGCCGTAAAACTAAAGTCGCCTCGAATGGAGGCCGCCGATCCTTCTGCGGCCCGTGCTGTGCCCGGCGCTAGCAGAGCAAGTTCAAGAAAATTTCGACCATCGAGCGGAAGGTCTTGAATAAACTGCTCGTCGATCACGGTCCCGAGTGCGACAGAGGAACGCTCAAGGAGGTAGCTGGGGTTATCCGCCGAGACGGTGACCTGCTCATTCACAGGACCGAGCTCAAGAGGAATTGTGATCGATCGGCGTTCATCTACGGCTAACGAGAATGCATGCATCGCTGTGCGATAACCGTCGACTTCTAATTCGAGACGGTACTGTCCTGGTTGTAGTTGCGCCACACTGATGGTTCCGTTGGTATTACCGATACCGGAACGTGTGACCGTAGTAGTTTCTTGCGTGAGTCGATAGCTTACTTCTGGGATTGATGCCCCGCTGGGGTCGGTTACCGTGACACGAAGCATGCCAAGATGCGTTTGGCTAACAGCTGTAGCCGCGAAGAAGCTGGTGAGGCCAATGGAAATCATGATGTTTAGGATGTTTGGAAGCATTTTCGAATGGTGCATAATTTCCGTTGGGGTTTGTTCGGAGTAGGGTTTTTTCTTGTTTCTGTTGTCTAGTGACGGTAGTGCGTTTTGTTT
>DTWD01000066.1 GCA_012963185.1 Acidobacteriota bacterium | reverse complement strand
CATTTTTGCTGTGAGGTCAAGATACGAGAAACCGATGTGATTGACACCGGTGCCCTGAGTGCCTCCTTGTGTCGATTGGGGAACAAAGGTCACTTCGACGCCGTGACAATCGGCCGCATCGTCTCGATCGGCAATCGGTTGGCAATCGAGATGCTCCGTGTACCAACGGACCGATACTGCGGGAGCAAACGACGTTATGTGGACGTGGTGATATTCGGCATCAGCTGCGACGGCATTGGTGGATGCACCCGGCATCGCAACAAATAATGCCGTAAGGACTGGTAGCGCCAAAGCAACGGGTGGCAGATTTAGTGTCATGGTGTATTTCCTCATTCAACTGGTTGCCTTACCGAGTTGGTACCCTTCGTAAATGACCGTACAGTAAATCCTCAGAGTATTCGACGCATTTAAATTCAATGACACGTGCGTTGTCTTCAAGACGACGATAGAGAGGCATACGGATAGCCCACGGACGCGTGAACACCGTGTCATCGGTGAGCGTTGCCTCATACATGATTGCGTTTCGCCCCATCGGAGTGTAACGCTCTTCAACGCGGAGGGAAGCACTCGCATGGTTTCCCGCGCGGTCAAACCATGCTTCGCCGGTAAAACCTTGCACGTCAACAACCAGAGTGTCTCCATCCCAGCGACCGTGCGAGCGTCCCATCCAACTGTCGATTGGCGGTGGTTCCGGGTTGTCTTTGTCCATGTGAATCGTCCGACTGGCTTCCGCAACGCCGTAAGCGATCTGAATCTTTTTGTCGCCCTGAATAATTTGGAATGGGTAGGGCAAATAAGTCGCTCTTGGGACTCCCGGCATGAAGCACTTAGCTTCGGGATCGTTAGTCATTCTGTTTTCAAAATTGTCTTGTTGTTGCTGTCTAGCTTCAGGTGTGTAGGGAATGTCTCCTCCCTCAACAACACCCTGCCCGGGCGGAATGGCACCGATGGCACCGAGGTCGGGATGGCCAGGACCTGCCGGATGGTCTTCTAGATTCCAGTGCGCAGTGCCGATTGCTTGCCAGATACCATTGAGATCAGGATGGTTGTCCCATGCTCGAGGAACCTCATCACTCTGAGCAGAGATTGCGGCAGATGCGAAAAGAAATGCCGTGACCACAGGAACACAGAGATGCTTCATGTAAGTACTCCGAATTAATTACAGAAACGCTTAACTATTTGGAGACGATCATAGCAATTAGAAGACAGTTGCGCGACAGTGTTTATATTTTACGGCGATATTGACCGGTAAATCACGCAAAGCTGAGAGATTGCACTTATGATGACGCTGTGATTTCAGGTAGGCAGATGGCCCCTCGTTGTGTCACCGGTTGTCTGTGGTTCTTCGTGGTTTTCGGCTTGGGATGCCAAGCTAGCCCAGGCCATCTTCGTGATGAGGGCACCGGGTCTACTCAAACAAAAAATGTTGTCTGGATAGTTGCTGATGCGATTCCAGTCGACTTGGAGCATCGGTTTGATGTCATTGCAGCACTACCGTCGACGCAGCATGGTGGGCCTAGTGCTCGTTCGGCTCTCCTCACGGGTGTTGACCCTGGGTTTCTGAAGCCGTTTCCGGAACCGGAGGTCGGTGTGTTGCCGCTGTTGTTTCGACAAGCTGGCTATTACACCAGTCGTTCGGGAGAGTCGTACCACAATCTTGGTGTTAGTAGAGTCAGTCGACCAAGGCAATCGGTCAAGAGTCCAGAGGCTTTACCAATAACACCTGACGGTTTACTTGGGGCTTGGGATGCTGTCGGTCGGGATGTTGACTGGAGAGGCAAAGAGAAGGATTGGGATTTACCATGCACGGTGTCGTTTGGGTGTGGTGGTCGTGGACGGGGGGAAGTTCCGTTTTTTAGTCTGTTTAATCTGGAACCATTATCAAATGTGCAGCTTCAGGTTTCGTCAATTCTGGATGCGCTTGATGAAGACGAGTGGACGGCCGACACCGCGGTTTTCTTGATTGCGATGTCATCCGGTTCGGAACGCGTGGGAATCCGATTGCCACAGAATTTTCCACGTAGCCGGGTTATTGAAACGGTCGGTCTGCTTGATTTAGCCCCGACCGCTCTTGCGATGACCGGCCTTGCAGTGCCGCACTACATGAGGGGGCGTAATGTCGTAGTTGTAGATGACGGGGACGCGCGACCACCAATGAAAGATCATTCCATTGAGTCGGTGAAGGCCGTTGATGCGAACGCTACCGTAACACCGACAACCGCGACGCCGACAGGCTATCCAGCCGGCGGCTTGTTTCATGTTGCTCCGCGCATTGACCTTCAGTGTGAGACGCCGGGTTCGACTATCGTGTACACAACTGAACGAGACCCACCGTTTTATTGGCGTCTGTATCGAGGCCCCTTCCGGATGCGGTTTTGGGAATTACGTGTGCAGTGTGGTCGGTTAGGTTATGAGAATAGCGATGTCGTAATGTATGAGTTCGATATTGAATAAAGCTGTACTCATTAGTATGGAGGTGGCGATGAGTCGACGACAGAAGGTGTTCGCGATAGCGATGGCGTTGCCGCTAATACTGATGGCGTTTCCGGTATTCGGTCAGTCAATAAATGATCCGGGAAGTCGAACGTCGTGGGGACATCCTAACCTACAGGGAATTTGGACAAGTTCGACGTATACCCCACTGGAACGCCCTGACAATTTGGGCGATCAGGCTTTTTTGTCTGAAGAAGAACTGGCGTCTCTAAATGAGTTATTAACTGAAGAAGGAGTTGACCCGTTACGGGCCCGTAGCGTGCTAGCGGCTGATTCTAAGGAAGAACGCATCGAGCGAACACAGCAAAGTCAGGAAAATATTCACTACGACAATTCAGTCTGGTTACGAGAAGAACAACCCCGTCAACTGACGACCACACGAACATCACTAATTGTCGATCCGCCAGACGGAAGGATTCCCGCACTTCTTGCTGCGGCGAGGGAACGCGAAGCGATGCGGCAGCAGGAGAGCCGATGGTTGGTCTACAACATTTCTTCACCGTCATTTGCCAGCCACCAAACCCGTACGTTGCAGGAACGCTGTTTGGCGTGGCGGCACGAGGGGCCACCAATGCTTCCGGCCTCATACAACGACCTGATTCAGATCTTTCAGACCGAAGACCACGTGGTCATTATGCAGGAGATGCGTGCTAATAAAGTTCGTATCGTGCCACTCGACGGGCGACCACATCTTTCATCGAAAATTCGCCAGTGGCCAGGTGACTCGGTGGGACGTTGGGAAGATGACACGCTGGTTGTGGAGACGATTAATTTCAATGAGAAGGTTACGTTCAACGGAGCCAATGTCGGTCTGCACGTCGTGGAGCGTTTTACCAGAACGGATAACGACACTATTCGTTACGAATTTACGGTCGACGATAAAACAACGTGGGTACGGCCATGGAGCGCCGAATTTCCTTTAATGAAGCGTGAGGGGCCTCTTTATGAATATGCCTGTCACGAAGGCAACTATGATATTCGGCACATTTTGGAAGTTGCGAGGAATCTCGACAAAGCTGCTGGTCGTTAGCAGCTTTTTTTAACAGTCTAGCCTGCCGATTGTTGGGGAGTGTTTATGTGTCGAAACCAGACATTGCTAACGGTGCACATATGTGTTGCTATGTTGACTGTCTCTGCTTGTGGTCAAAACGGGTCTGCGACAGACACACCTGAAGGTGATGCCGCGGTGGTAGTTGAGATCCGCCCGGGCTTGCTCAGGGGTGAATGGGTCGAGGATGGCAGCAGTGTGCGTGTTTTTCGCGGCATACCTTATGCTGAAGCCCCTATTGGTGGACGCCGCTGGCAGCCGCCAGTTACGGCTGAGTCGTGGCAAGGCACACGGGCTGCCACTGACTTTGGGCCCGCCTGTTGGCAGCAACTGACACCAGACACCTCGGTCTACACCCGTGGGAACCTCGATCGTAACGAGGACTGTCTCTATCTCAATGTGTGGACAGCCGCTGAGGAGGTGTCTGACTCTCGTCCTGTCATGGTGTGGTTTCATGGTGGTGGCCACACCGGTGGTTGGGGGAGTGCACAGGTTTTTGATGGCACGGCGCTCGCAAAGAAGGGCGTGGTGCTTGTTAGCATCAACTATCGCCTCGGTCCTTTTGGGTTCTTAGCACATCCAGCTTTGTCCGCGGAATCACCACACGAGTCATCTGGGAACTATGGACTTCTTGATAAGGTTGCCGCGCTCGAATGGGTGCGAGACAACATTGCCGCGTTTGGTGGCGATGAGAACAATGTGACCATTTTCGGGCAGTCAGCCGGATCGTGGAGTGTCTGTTATCTGATGACCTCCCCGTTGGCTCGTGGACTCTTCCACAAAGCGATCGGTCATTCGGGCGGATGTTTTCGTGGGGGACGTCCGGACCTTGAGGCTGCGCACAGTGATGGTCTTGTCGCGGCAAGCGAACTTGGGGTTGATGGGGATGATGTTGACGCATTGGATGCACTGCGGGCACTCGATGCGTCTGTCATTCTCGATTCAAGTCTTGGTTCTGGCGCGATCGTCGATGGTTGGTTTATGCCGAAGCCTGCGTCTGCGATTGTCGCGGCAGGTGAACATAACAACGTGCCAGTGATTGTCGGAGCGATGGCGAATGAAGGCACGACCCTGTACGCCGATACTCCACTTCGTGAGTATGGCGAATTGGTATCGTTGCTCGGTCAGCAGCATGGAGAACGGACAGACGCGGTGCTGGCTGCCTATAAGGATGACATCGATAGATCGACCAAGTGGGGAGCGCAGGCCATACGGGCTGATCGAAGTTTTGTGTGGGAGATGCGAACGTGGGCTCGGGCAGTTGAAGCGAATGACAATGATGCTTACCTTTATTTTTTCCGCCATGCGCCTCCCGTGTTTCGGATTTATGTGCCTGAGCGTGCAGCAATCGATATGCCTGATGGCCCTACCGGTTATGGGGCGTACCACTCAGGTGACCTCGCTTATGCATTTGGAAATACGCGGTTGGTCGGTGTTGGTTGGACCGATTGGGACCATGAGATTTCTGAAACGATGAGTGCCTTTTGGGTTAATTTTGCCAAGACGGGAAACCCGAACGGCGAGGGCCTGCCTACGTGGCCACGCTATGAGTCGGCAACTGACCCGTGGCTTGAATTCGGTTCGCAAATCCAGGTCAGTCACGAGATTCGAAAAGCAAAGCTCGATCTTTTTGAGTAGCAAACAGTCGGAGACGTTGTAACCACACCGGAAAATTCAAAACTCGAGCTGCCACCGACTGTACAACTCGTAGAGGGTTGCGGGCGCACTTGGCGGCCATATGTTTGTTCCGGTGAGTATCGCGAGCGCAGGAAGCCACCTCCGGTCTATGGGTGGTATTTCCTGCGGGTCAGACTTGCAACTACGTGGGATCCCACCCACAATGGGGGTTCACAAAGGAGATCCTATGCGCGTTTTTACACTCTTCCTCGTGGCACTCCAAATTTTGACAGCGCCGGACCCGGCGCAGATGGAGGATGCCCCGGATCTTGGGTACCGCCCGGTCCCGCATGGCCTCGAGATTCCGGATGATGTTGAAATGGGTGCGCCGTCGAGTGTCGGATGGACCTCGACCAACAAGATACTGGTCTTTAATCGTGGACCAAATCCTTTGATGGAATTCAACCCCGATGGTAGTTTTGTTCGAGCATGGGGTCAGGGACAGTACGACCGACCGCATGGGATGCGCATCGATCGGGAAGGCCATATCTGGACGACGGATGTCAATGGCGACACGATTCGAAAAATGAATCCCGACGGCGAAGTGCTATTGACGATCACTCCAGACGACACGCCTCTTCTGGAAGAACCCACTGACTTGTATGTGGGGTTAGAAGACGAGATCTTTGTGCTTGTTGGTCATGGGCAGGGCGTACCGCGAGTATTGAAGTTTGCGAGCGATGGTTCACTGATGAAATCGTGGGGAGAACTGGGCACTGGACCGAGCCAGTTTGACACACCGCATTCAATTGTTGTCGATGCCGATGGTTTGGTTTACGTGGCCGACCGCCAAAATCGTCGCGTTCAGATTTTCGATAGCGAAGGAACCTACGTCAAGGAATGGGCTTACAAAGGGTTACCGTGTGGGCTCTTTATTGACGCTGATGGGCAGATGTATATGGTCAGTGGTTTTGCTGGCGAAATTCTCAAACTCGATGAAAATGGAAAAGTGCTTGGTGCGAATGGGCAACCGGGTAAAGGGCTTGGAGAGTTTGGCGAGGCACACTACATGACGATGTCGCCAGATGGCGATATCTACGTCGCAGATACTGTGAGGCCCGAGCTCCATAAATACGTGAAGAAATAGGTCTCTCGTGGTCGTTACGAGGCGAAGGTGAATCGAAGCTGTACAGCCTGTGTCGTCTTGCTCTTCTGCGTCGCAATAGCGCAAGAGAGTGTTGGACAAACTGCTTTGTCCATCGAACCACTTGTGTTGGACTGGCGACAGGCCGAGTGGGGGCCACCCTCATCTGATCGGCCTGGGTTTCCTGTCGGTATTCGAAATGCCCCAATTTCGACAGACCCAGAGACTGGAGGACCGACCTACCTTGCGCGGTTTCCAGCGGGCTCGCAGTTTGTCATGCATTGGCATACGTACACTGAGACGGTGGTGGTCCTGCAGGGAACAGTGAGTATCACTCTTGACGGTGAGGAACATACGGCAACTGAGGGAAGCTACATCATTATTCCTGGTAAAGCGCATCATGAATGGCGCGTTCCGGATGATGCCGATGTTGTACTTCTCGCTCGTCGGGACGGCCCAGCAGATTTCTTTTTTGTCGAACCGTAACCGATGTCCTAGTTTTGCGAGAGGTCAGTCAGGCGCCAGAGATGCGACCGTGTTCGTATAAAGAGGTTGCCTCGCGCGATTGCCGGACTCGACATCGCAACTTCCTCTAACGAATTTGTCGCCAGGACGCGAAAGCTATTTTCGCTGTCAAGAACATACGTATCGCCATCTTCACTCAGTACAAAAATTCGGCCATTGTACGCCCATGGCGAAGCGGTAAATCCATTTGCGCCGGGGGCAACTCGCCGTCGGACTTCCTGTGTCTGAATTTGTTGTTCCGTGAAGTAGAGTTCCTCGCCCGTTCGAGCATCGTGCACGGTGAAGAAGCCACGGTCTTGAAGTGTGAAATAGTAGTCCCCATAGACCAGTGGCGTCGGGTGATACGGTCCCGCTGTGTCGTCGAACCAGGCGATATGGTCGTCTCGCTGCTCTGAGTCGTTGATCGTGATGTCTCCGGTGGCACCAGGCTTGATGGCGTAGACGGGGCGGGTTGAGTCACCAACGTAGCCGGATGTGACATACAGGAGGCCGTGTGCACTAAATGGCTGCGGGATTGTGATCGAGCTCAGGCCGCTAAATCTCCAGAGTTCTTGTCCATTTAGGTCATAAGACCGGACCTGGTCACTGCCGGTGGTGACCAGTTCGGTACGTATTTCGTTTTGCCAGACGAATGGTGTGGACCAATTCGTCCCTTCGTCACGGTCACGTCGCCAGCGTTCCTCACCGGTTTCGGCATCGAGTGCAACGACAAACGAATCGTCATCGGTATCATTCACAATAAAGAGGGTGTCGTCATGCAGCACGGGTGATGCGGCTGGTCCCCAACCCAATCGTGTGTCACTCGCGTCAAATCGTTGTTCCCATAGTTGGTTGCCATCCATGTCAAAGGTGAAAACACCGACGTTTCCAAAATAGGCATAGACACGTTTGCCATCTGTCACGGGTGTCGATGACGCGTAGGTGTTCTTGAGATGTCGGTCAAAGTTTGGCGTTGCTCGATTCACTTCCGACGTCCAGAGGACATCACCACTGTCGAAATCAAGGGCGTAGACCAACCAACGATGGACGTCGGCTTCTCGTTCCATGAGTTCGCCGGGTTCAGGGTCTCTGAAATCAGGAGAGGGTTCTGGCGACCCGTACGGAAAGTAGAGACCCATGCGTGGTTCTTCTATTTCACCATCGCTAATAACTGTTGTGAGAAAGATGTGGTTGCCCCAAATGACCGGGGACGACCAGCCCAGCCCTTCGATCGGTGCTTTCCAAACAACGTTTTCAGTGGCACTCCAGGACGTTGGCAAGCGTGGATCGTCTTCGGTCGTTGAGAGGGCATCGGCTCCACGGAAGGAAGGCCAATTCTCATTTTGGGCGGACAGTGGTGCTGCTGTACTGAGTAAGACACAGAGAACCGTTATGAATGTCGCCTTTGCGTGCTGACTGAATGGCACATCGTGCATGGGCATCTCCAGATTGGTGTGGATACGTCGGTCGTGATTATACGTGCCTGCGACCTTCGACCTTGCGCGGAAACGTAAGCGGGTCCATTATTGGTTGTCTAGTTAGTAGGAGGCTTTGATGCGTAATCGATATCTCGTTACCGTATGTACGATTGCTGCGATGGTGGTGTCGGTGTCAGCTCTGGCGACCGCGCAATCGTCGACACCACTCCGGACGGCGTGGGGCGATCCTGATCTTGGTGGGGTATGGAATAACTCAACATTAACACCATTTCAGCGGCCAGAACGTCTTGGTGACCAAGAGTTTTTGACCGAGGAAGAAGCTGCGAACGTTGAGCAAGAAGCCGTGGATCGAAACGAACGGTTGCTGAACGAAGAGGCGCAGCGGACGGAAGCCGGTGGCAATAT
>DTWD01000065.1 GCA_012963185.1 Acidobacteriota bacterium | reverse complement strand
CCGGAGACGAGTCTAATAACGCGCCACACCGCGTCATGAAGCATCAATGTTCTATCCATTGGCATCTCTTCCAGGAACCGGAAGCGTACTTCCGTAGAGATTCGATCTTGGGGGACTGCAAGCGGCAGTATATTCCCGGCTTTCGTAGGCTGGCAACTGTCAACAAGACGTTGCGGCAAAGGCTCGAATTCACTTTAAACACGCTATGGCGACAAAATTAGCGTGAAGAATTACCACCTTTGCCCAGAGCCTGGTCCAGCAAACGCTGAATTTCCGGCTGGTCGGGGTTAACTGTCAGGCTTTTTTCAAGCATTTCGCGCGCTTTTTCGTTGTTACCATCACCGAAATATGCTGAGGCCAAAGGATTTAGGACCTCAATGCTCTCCTCCGGTCGAGTGGCAAGGCGGACACGCTCGTACCATCTAATGGCCTGGCGATTATTCCCCATGCGTGAGTTCACCGCCGCTAAAGCCATCAAGATCTCTGTTTCATTGGGATGCTCGCGCTGCAACGGCATGAGTAGAGCTTCAAGATCTTGATAGCGCTCGGCTTCCATTAGCAGGCCGATCTGCAGCTCCCGGATCTTCTCATCATCCACACGTTCGAGGGCGGGTTGGAGTACTTCAATGGCATCGTCGATCTGAGCCAAGGTGCGAAGCTGTTGCGCACGATCGAAGGCAACCCAAGGGTCCGTCGGCGGCGGTCCCGCATTCATGTGCAAATGCGCGTTTTCGTCGGCGTCGAGAGCAACAGTGACCGTCTGAGTCGTGCCACTGCGATTGTCGCCTTCCAGATCAACAAAGAGCTCGTACTCGCCTTCGGGAACGTCCTCAAGACCAATGCGTGCGATGTGGTTGATTGTGCCGTTGTGGTCGGCATCGACCGGTTTGATGTACTCGGTTCTATCTATTAACGCCCCGCTATCGTCCGATAGCCTGTAAGTTGCTTGAATTCGATCCTCGCGCCCTCGTGGCATGTACACCTGTTGAAAAATCAAAAGTCCCTGGGAGGGTTTGAACACTGGGTCAAGCGATGGGATGAAATTGTACTGGCCGACCTGGAATGGATAGTGCGCAGAATAGGGATCGTACTGTTCACTATCGGCAATAGCCCACAACAATAGCGGTCGCGAGCTGCGTAAGACCTCAGGCCATGGAGCGGGCACATCGATGGAAAAGGAAGCGCGACCGTATTCCCTCGAGACGTTGTTCTCTAGGGCAAGTTCAAAGTCGTAGCTACCTGCAACCACCGGTAGTCGGTCTAGATGCAGCAACGGCCCGCTACGCATGTCACGAGCTTGTTCCTCATCGAGATCTGCCTGAAGGGTCTTTATGGAAGAGCCATCAACACCTTTGACCGAGGTGATAATGCGATTCTGGTCGTCGATCACAGTTCCCGCAACCTGGAACGTAACGTACCAGGTGTCTTCGTAGTTGGACAGATTGAGGCGACTTCCTTCAGTTAGCAGCGCGTAGTGGATGAACGGCAAGCCACTTGGATCCAACAGCGCTACCGCTTGTGCTTTGATCGGTAGGCTCTCAAAACGAACATCCGCCTCAACGATGCCGGTGAGAATCGGATACGCCCAGGCGGCCGTTGGCATGATCTTCTCGGGGATCATCTCGATGTTGCCGATCATCATCTGCGAGCGCATCGAGCCATAGCCCATTTGTGCTCCGTAATCCCCTGGGATCAAGCTCAGTGCAACTTGGGCAAGCTCTACGTCGATATACTGGAGAACGTCAATCGCCGCCCCGATCTCGCCCTCCATCTGCGCCATGTAGCGAGTTTCATGACTCTGAATCTGACGCACATTTTCCTTGCCAGCCGGGTTGAGCAGCGCCATCGGACCGTCAACCATTGGACTATAGAGTCGAAATTTCCCAGCGCCGTGGCGTTTGAAAAAAGCCAGGTAAAAAAACGGGGGGATGCCGAGCTTCGGATTGGCGTGGTACCACCAAATTTCTATGGGATACGTCTGCTGCTCGTAGGGCAACGATTTGATGTTCATCGGCTCACCTAGCAGCAGGTACATCCGGCCTCGTTCTGATTTCCTTCCGGGGCCGGGCTCTCCACGGCCAAAGTGAAACTCGACGTACTCGAGCCGCTCTTCGTATTCCTCCTTATATTCGTTCCTGGAGGTCCCGGGGCTCGGATCGCGCACTCGCCAGAATCGTTCCATGAACTCGTCGCGTTGAAAATCCGAGCCTAGGCGCTCAAAGACCTTCTCTTCATCAGGCGTCAGGATGACCTCTACCGAATCGTAGAAATCTCGGT
>DTWD01000064.1 GCA_012963185.1 Acidobacteriota bacterium | reverse complement strand
CGAACTTTTGCTGCGGCGTGCCCACTACCATGGTGAGTCTACTCGTGCCCGCTATCATGGCGTACCAGATTTTTTTAAAAGGATTTGCAACATGCATTTTCGGATTTTTAGATAGCTGTGGCTATCTAAAAACACACATTCTGATTTCAGAGGTATTGTATAAATTATTTATTAGTGTTAGTAAATTGTCAAAATAATAAAAAAAAACGCATGACCGTTACCTCTATTTTTCATCTGGCCGCGCTGTTAGTCACACTGGCGGCCGGTCTCGGGTACATCAATCATCGTTGGCTTCGATTACCGCACACGATCGGCCTCGTCGTCAGTGGACTTGTGATTTCGGCCGTGGTGTTGTGTGCTGACCTGATACTGCCATCGCTTGGTCTTCGGGATGTCGTTCGTGGAACGCTAGCCCGGCTTGAGTTCGAAGATACCTACCTTGACGAAAGCTTTTCTGAGTTTTCTGCTGTTTGCCGGAGTCCTTCATGTAGATCTTGATTCTTTGATTTCTCGCCGGTGGGTCATCGGGACCTTGGCAACCGTGGGTATCGTTATTTCGACCGTCGTTGTTGCCGGGTTGATGTATCTCGGTTTTAGCATGAGTGGTGTCTCGATATCGTTTCCGTAATGTCTTGTTTTCGGTGCGTTGATTTCGCCGACGGACCCTGTTGCTGTGATGGGCATCTTGAAGAAGGTAAAGGTGCCGGAAACGCTTCGAGCCAAAATTGCTGGCGAGAGTTTGTTTAATGATGGGGTTGGTGTGGTTCTCGTAACCGTGCTTGTCGCGGTTGCTGCCGGTGGTGAAGAGGCCGTGACGTCCAGTGGCGTTTTTGGACTGTTGGTTGTTGAGGTGGTTGGCGGGATCGCTCTCGGACTGGGTATGGGCTATGTGGCATACCGAGCGATGCAGGAGATTGATGAGCACAGCCTAGAGGTGCTAATCAGGCTTGCACTTGTGATGGGCACGTATGCTCTTGCGTCTCGATTGCACATGTCGGGTCCGTTGGCTGTTGTGATTGCTGGGTTATTTATCGGTAACCATGGCAAGCGTTTTGCGATGAGCGAGTAAACCCGTCAACACATCGACACCTTTTGGTCGGCACTTGATGAAGTTCTGAATTCCCTGCTCTTTCTTGCCATTGGATTTGAAGTTGTCTCAATTAGTGTGACCGGTCGCGAGTTCGGAGCAGCCTTGTTCGCGATACCCGTCGTGCTGGTCGCGCGGTTCATCGCGGTATCCGTACCAATGGCAGTATTGAGTGTCCGTGACAATTTCACACGTGGTGCAACGTCGGTATTGATTTGGGGTGGTCTTCGTGGAGGGATTTCCGTCGCACTGGCGTTAGGGCTTCCGCCAACTCCTGAAAAACCAATCATTTTAGCTGCAACCTACGGTGTCGTAGTGTTTTCGATTGTGGTCCAAGGATTGACAATTGAACGGGTCGTGCGTGCGCGTGTCCGCTAGTGTTGCCACTCAACCCGATGGCACGGTGTGTCTGGGGCGGTGGTACAAGCTCTACCGCCTACGCGATGGAAATGAGACCACGCTTTCGTTCCCGTCAGTTCCAATTGCAGCGATACCAAACAAATAATTATCGATGACTAAATTTTCTAGCGTGAATTCTGTCGAGGAACCAACGAAGCGAGACTGCGACCATTGTGGAGCTGTTGTGTCGCGCCAGTAGACCTTGTAACCAGCAAGGTTATCCGCGGGTGCCGGATCCCATGAGAGTGTCGTCGAAGGTTGAACCGCGCCAGCGATCGCCACGTTGGTCGGGGGTGCTGGTGCCCAGGCAAGAGCTGCCAGCGTTGCGACATTGACACTGGTGAGCTTGGCGGCGTAATCAAAATTTACACCCCCGATGACATCTCCGTACGCGATGCCATTCTCGATACGGACATCTTGGTGTTGGCGTCGATAATTTTCATGGGTTTCCATAATGCGCACCGCGGGAAATCCAGCGTCGTTGAAAGGTCGGTGATGGCCTCCGCGTCCGAAGCGGTCAAGTCGATAAATCATTTTTGCGTCGAGGTTGGGAATGTATTGGTCGGCGATGCGCGCCACGTAACGCGCTAGCTGGCGGGACACGCCATCGACCTCACCACCCGCTAGACGGCGAGCCTGCCGTTCTTGCTCTGTTTCTGTGACTGGGGTTGGTTCGGAGAAGACCCGGAAAGCATTGTTTTGAATAACCCCATCGACACCCTCGATATTACCGATCATGTCGTTGTTCAGCACCGCTTCAATGTTCCACCCTTGATTTCGACCGACTGCGGCCATATGAGTCCCACCGAGGAGTCCGGTTTCTTCGCCTGACAGTCCAACCAGGACGATACTGGCGTTGAAGGTTCTGGCATATCGACTGAGCACCCGTGCGGCTTCAATGGTTCCAGCCATGCCACTCGCGTTGTCATTAGCTCCCGGGGAATCATCTGTGTAGTTGTTTGGGTCAGACACGCGATTGTCGATATCGCCGGACATGATTACGTAGCGATTCGGATCCGTTGTGCCTCGGATCACGGCGACGACGTTCACAATTTCGGTGTCGACGGGGATCCGTGTACCCGGTTGACCGGGTGCGATGGAACGTTGAAAGGAAACCTCAAGACAGCCGCCACAGTCGTTTGAGATACTTAGAAACTCTGCGCTGATCCAACGTCGCGCAGCGCCGATGCCGCGTGTCTCGCTCTCAGTTTCCGACCGGGTGTGCCGCGTACCGAATCCGACCAGTGTCTGAATGTCACGTTCAATTCGTTCAGCCGATACTGCATCGATGAGCTCATAGATGCGTGCGTCGTACGCGGGTGGAGGCTCGGTACTCGTTCGCTGCTGTGCGCCTAAAAGTGTAACGACCCCAAGTGTCGCAAGGGTTAGTGCCGTCGCGTTGCGTTTTGACATGCTTGAACCCGGCTTACGAATTCACCGGATGCCCTTGTGTTGGTTGATGCCACATAAGGACCTTCAAATGCGTGGTTGTACGATTTCGATTCGGATTCCGTCTGGGGACGTGATGAACGAGATCAGCATATCTTCGCCCAGCGGGTTGGTGAACTGGCGCGGTTCGATGTCGAATTCAATGCCCTTGCGTTTAATATTTTCAGCTTCTGAACGTAAGTCCGGGAATTGCCAGCCGAGATGGTCGAAGGCTCGGCCTTCCGTAGGGGCGAGTTCGCCTTCGTGCTGGGCGATTAGTAACCAGACGGTGCCGTAGCGAAGACCACTGATACGACCTTTAAGCCGGTCGCGTTCTCCGCCAAACATGTCCCAATACCAGGACAGCGCGACGGCTGGGTCTGGAGAACGTAGATGGATATGGTGAAAGCCGAGCCACTCATGGTCTTCGACGACCTCGATCTTGGTACCCCACGGGTCTTCGATAAATGCGAGTTTAAAAAGACCGGGAACTTCACGTACTGGATCAAGAATTGTGATGCCCGCGGCTTCAAACGAAGTCATCTTGGCATCGAGGTCCTCAAAGGAAAATCCAATATGGTCGACGCCGCTTCCGACACTGGGACCGGTCGGTTCGCGCTCAAAAAAGATAATGTAGGTAT
>DTWD01000063.1 GCA_012963185.1 Acidobacteriota bacterium | reverse complement strand
TCTTTTTTCTAATATTTTTTTTCTTAATTACTTTCTTCTTAGCAGCCGCCTTCTTTACGGCCTTCTTCTTCACAGGGGTCTTCTTAGCTACCTTCTTCTTCTTGGCAGTTTTCTTAGCTAGTACTTTGGCTTTCCGAGTCGGCTTCTTGTTCTTAGCTTTTGATTCGGCCTCTAACTTCTTCGCCTGAGCAGCCCGTTGAGCAGACGGCGACCGGTATCCTATCGAAAAGCGAAGATTGTCGCCTACAAAAAAATACGTCCATATCTCTGTAACAGGAATGGCCTTTTTTTGACAGATTCGTTGTGCAATATCTGAAGTTCCTGCCGGTACATAGAGATAGAAGGCACCGCGAGCTTTCGCAAATCTAGCCCATTGCGCCATGGCCTCAAGGTCATTAATCGATTCTGATGTTTCGACTTCGACGACCGCGTGAAGTCGTCTCACGCCTTCCGTCCTTGTGAGCACTAGGTCAGGGTTTACATTCACCCCCGCAACACGAATCGTGGCTTCCTGTAATGAGCCGACATTAACGCCGACAGAGTATTTACGCCGAAACCGTAACTGAAGTTGGCGTATCACTCGGTCATGGTCGACCTGCTCTCTAAATGGACGAACCAGGATGGGACTCACTTAACCTCCGAAACCGCGAACCTACTCTTGACGGCGCCGCATCCTAGCATGGATTTGTAACCACCTGAAAAAGTTCAGTACTCAGAATCGCAAAAACAAAGATCTCTTACGATACTCTCAGGCCGAAATAAACATCCTAATGCCTTTAACGCCCCCCTCCTGAGATTCCATAAACCATTTAAATACATATACTTATTGCTAACATGATCCAGTTAATCCTCAACATGGAAACAATTTTTATCTACAAAAGACATTTTTTGCGGCTCAGGCTGAACCGAGATAGCCCCTGCCACCATCCTTGACGTTCCACCGACCCGTAAATCACTCTACTGCTTTGAGAACCCAGACCGCCGACACACCCAAATCTATCGGAAATTTGGCTAAATAATGAGGGTCTTTCTGCAGCTTAGACACAAACCAGCTGTTAAGCCAACATCGTCCTCGTAGTACCATTCCCGAGTGAACGACCGTTTCTTACGTGCCTGCAGACGCGAACCAGTAGACGCCACACCGGTTTGGTTTATGCGGCAAGCCGGACGCTACATGACCGAATATAGGGCTATCCGGAAACAGTACACGCTACTTGAGATCTGCCAACAACCGGAACTCGCTGCCGAGGTCACACTCCAACCTGTCGATCGGCTGGAGGTTGATGCGGCCATTCTATTCTCAGACCTTTTACTACCCCTTGCCCCAATGGGAATTCCATTCGATTTCATCAAAGGCGAAGGACCAGTGATCCATAAACCGATACGAAACAAGGCTAGTATCCAGGCACTTCGTACATTTGAGTCGAGGGAGTCATTAGCGCACGTTCTGGATACCATCAAGATTCTCGGTCAGGAATTGAAAGATCGCGTTCCATTAATTGGTTTTGCAGGGGCGCCTTTCACGCTGGCTAGCTATGCGATCGAAGGCGGACCATCAAGAAACTATGAAAAAACAAAGGCACTGATGTACACCGAACCGGCGGCGTGGCATCAACTCGCCGATTTCCTAGCACAAAGCATTAGCGCTTACCTCGTCGCCCAAATCGAGGCCGGTGTGCAAGCAGTTCAGTTATTTGATTCTTGGGTTGGAGCACTCAGCCCTTCTGACTATAAAGAATTTGCGTTGCCATATTCTCAGCACATTCTTCAAACAGTCGCTGACGCTGGCGTGCCTGCGTTGCACTTCGGAACAGGCACTGCCACGCTGCTAGGTGTGATGGCTCAGGCCGGAGGAGACGTTCTCGGGGTTGACTGGCGGCTGCCATTGGATGAGGCATGGACGCGCATCGGAACCAATCATGCCATCCAAGGCAACTTAGACCCCACTTTACTTCTCGGTCCCGTCGAACGGATACAGGCTGGGGCCAAGGATGTTCTAGACCGCGCAGCCGGACGGCCCGGACACATCTTCAACCTTGGCCATGGGATCCTACCGACCACGCCAGTGGAGCACGTGCAGGAACTCTCGCGCTTCGTTCACCAGTACCGATAACTTTCATGAGTAGCGCCTCTGTTGCGGTTATCGGTGGCGGCATCAGTGGCTTAACCGCCGCGTATCAGCTTCACAAAGAAGGGACTTCATTCGTCTTAATCGAGAAATCAGATCGCCTAGGTGGACTGATTTTTACAGAGCAGGTTGGGGACTTCACTATTGATGCAGGCCCGGACTCCTTACTCATCCAAAAACCCGCAGCCATCGAACTTTGCGTCGAACTAGGCCTTCACAATCAGCTGGTGTCAACGCTACAACCTCGTACCGCATACATAGTCAGAAACGGAAAACTTCATCCTATTCCGCAAGGATCCGTCTTCGGCATACCGACAAACCTTGAAGCGCTCTTAGCAAGCCATTACCTCTCCCCACAAGCAAAAATCAGAATGGCACAAGATTTGGTCTTGCCACCAAAGACTGACGAATCTGACGAATCAGTCGCCAGTTTTTTCCGTCGGCGATTCGGTAAGGAAACTGTGGACTATCTTGCCTCTCCTTTGCTCGCAGGTATTCATGCAGGAAACGTAGAGCAATTGTCCATGCATGCGTTGTTCCCACGACTCGTCGAAGCCGAACGCCGGCAGGGCAGTGTAATGCGTGCCTTTCGAAATAGGCCGACCGGCTCTACCTCTACCACATCTACACACGGATTGTTTCGTTCGCTCACTGGAGGACTTCAAACCTTAACCACCGCGCTTACTCAGTCGTTACCCAACTCGGTAGTCAAATCCGGGGTGGAAGCAACAAGCATCTCTGGTTCTGGGCCTTTTAGCGTCACACTCTCAAGCGGTGAAAACTTATCCTTCGATAAAGTAATTTTCGCAACACCCGCGTATGCGACGTCAGCCATTGTGCAATCGTTGGCGCCCGAACTGTCGAACCTAATATCGTCCATTCCCTATACATCGATTGCGACAGTAGCTATCGCATACCCTCGCTCTTCAATTGACCAATTACTGAATGGTACCGGCTTCGTTGTACCAGAAATAGAACCTGACCTTAGTATTGCCGCCTGTACGTGGATTTCATCAAAATGGCCCGGGCGTTCCCCAGAAAGTCATGTATTGCTGAGAAGTTTCGTCGGTGGTTCTCGCGCCCCACAGGCACTCAGCCAGTCCGACCAGACGCTCATCACGACTGTTCAACACGATCTTCGCTCTCTCCTAGACATCCGAGTTCCCGCCTCTCTTGCGCGAGTCTATAGATGGCCTCGAGCAAACCCCCAACCTCATGTTGGCCATCTTGAACTCGTAGCTCAAATTGACCGCCATCTCAGCACCTATCCAGGACTCCAAATCATTGGAGCCGCACTACGTGGGGTCGGCATTCCTGACTGCATCGCGGCTGGACGAGCAGCAGGTCATGCTGCGGCCCAGTAACATCAAACGATTCTTTTCATTACAAATAGTGAATACGGATACAACTCTCACCCAGGCAGTTGGCATCGACTCGCCTATCGCTGCATGTCACTCATTTCCTGCGTGCTATAGTATTTTCCACCTAGCGGAGGAACGAGTAACCATGACCTATCGACTTCTTCAGACACTAACGTTTGTCTTCGTGTCAATCACATTTATTGCATGTGGTGGCAGCGGCGAATCCAACGATGACATGGACCACAATGCCATGGCTGCTATGGACCATGGCGAGGACGCAGCCGAAGACACCGGTTCATCATCAGAAATGGCAATGGAAATGCTTGGCGGCGGACATGCCACGCTGGTGCATGAAGGTGCCGGTGGAAGCCCACACGTTAACGTTCATTGGGCCGTCAATGATGCCAACATTACACTCAGCTATGGCAGGCCATACCTAAAAGACCGAGTCGTCGGTGAAAGCGTCCCGCCAATGTCAGACGCCGTATGGCGATTAGGAGCTGACGAAGCGACCACACTAACGACTGACAGAGATATCATGATCGGCGATTCTCATATTCCGGCCGGTGAGTACACTCTCTGGACCGCACATATGAACGATGAATTCCATCTCATCGTGAATAGTGAAACCGGGCAATGGGGCACGGCCTATAACGCCGACCACGACTTTGCCCACATTGCAATGGATGTTGGCGAACTGAATAGCCCGGCAGACCAGTTAGTCATCTCACTCGCCGACGGACGGCTCGGCTTTGACTGGGGAGCTCTGACCGCCAGCGTCTCATTGATGGTGCACTAAAGCGTTCGAGTTTGTCAGGCCTGCAAATAAGCCCCTCGACAGCCAAGGAAACAGATTGTCCC
>DTWD01000062.1 GCA_012963185.1 Acidobacteriota bacterium | reverse complement strand
GGAGGCATACGTGGACGAACGGTCTCAAGTTTTATTCTCAACGCTTTTGGGTGCGGTAGTTGGTGCAGTAGTCGGAGGATTGTATCTGACAGAGCGTGGGCGTCGTGTACGTGACCAGATTGAACCGGCTCTAGATAGTTTCGTTAGCGAGATTGAGCGGGTTCGTGGGACAGTTGACAAGGCCCGTGAGGCAGTTCGAGAAGGTCGAGAGGCATTCGAAGACGCTATGCGAGTAGCTACACCGAGTGAGCCGGTTGAAGGCTCTGGTTCAAACGACACAAGTTGGGCGACGAGTGGTGTAAGAGAAGTGTCGTCATCGTCATAGTTTTCGGTCTGACAGCCTGAGTTATTGCGCTTCCCAGAAGACCGATATTCCTTGTTTGTATTCAAACAAATTACTTATTTGATTTAGATCCGTCTGATAGACACCGAGGTGTATTCTTAAATGGTGCATATTGCGTACCAGGGAGAGCCGGGCGCCTATAGTGAAGCCGCTGCGCTCAGTTTCGATTCTAAAGCTGAGCCGAGCCCACGCTTAAGCTTTGACGCTGTGTTCCATGCAGTGGATGCGGGCGAAGTCACGCACGGTATCCTTCCGATTGAGAACACGATCGCGGGTAGTATTCACCGCAATTATGACTTGTTGGTCGAGCACGAACTTCCGATCGTGGCCGAAGTAAAACACTCAGTTGTGCACAACCTGATCGCGTTTGAGGGCACGGAAATCGATCAGATACGCCGTGTCTATTCTCATCCGAAAGGACTGGAACAATGTGAGCGTTTTCTGCAGACACTGAATGATATTGAAATCGTTGCGACCTACGATACTGCGGGCAGTGCCAAGATGATTAAAGAGCAAGGACTGACTGATACTGCTGCCATTGCATCAGTGCGGGCCGCGGAGATCTTCGGGCTACGAGTAATCAGACAGGCTGTTCAAGATGTTGCGGATAATTTCACACGATTTCTAATCATCAGTCGTGATTCGGTGCCGCTTGGTGCGCCGGACAAAACGACGGTTGTTTTCACTGTGCCAAACGATCCCGGCGCGCTGTTTAAAGCTTTGAGTGTTTTTGCGCTCCGAGACATAGACTTGACGAAACTGGAGTCACGCCCGATTCCAGACCGTCCTTTTGAGTACATGTTCTATGCCGACCTGTCTGCTAATCGTGACGATATCCGTTGTGAACGAGCACTGATGCATTTGGCCGAATTTGCACCGTCATTACGGACGCTTGGCTCATACCCTTCATGGAAGGGCATAGGGGAGCAACCTAGCAGATAGGGCGAGGCGTCCCGGTTACTTCTCTAAAGATGGGGTTAGAGCTCGAATAATTGCGTCGCTGAAAGCTTCCACATCATCGATTTTTCGAGATGTGATGATGCTGTGGTCTTCGATGACTTGCCTGTCCATGTAAAGGCCACCGGCGTTCTTGATATCAATAGCGATTGATGGCCAGCAGGTGATCTTACGGTCACGAACAGCGTTGGCAGAAATCAGCATTTGTGGCCCGTGACAAATCGCTGCAACTGGTTTTCCGGCCTCGACGGCGTCACGGACCAAATCAACCATCGCATGGCGCATACGCATTTTGCCGGGGGCGAATCCGCCTGGAATCACGAGGGCATCGATTTCGGAGAGCTTAATTTTTCCAGCACTCTGGTCGGTGGAGACGACTCGACCGTTCAGGCCGGTGTAATCGCTTGGTGCAGCTGGCCCAACAAACACGACCGTAGCACCAGCTTTGCGAAGCCGATCACTGGGTTCGATGACTTCTTCATCATCAAAAAGTTCTTCGATGAGAATAGCTATGCACTTATCTTGAATGGGTTTCATGATGAGTTCGTGTGCGGCATTGTATATCCTCGTTAATACTGATGCCGAATCGACTCATAAACGAACCAAGTCCGTGTACTATTTACCGTTCTTCACCAGGGTCACTGTTTTCGCTGGTGAATCACAGCGCAGAGTGATGGAATACTTTCAGTTTATTTGGAGAGATGTCTTGCATGGGTGATTAGACTACTGCGTATGTGCGGTCTCGTTATTCTCGGAAGGAACCAGTGACCGCCCCGGATAGTTTCGAAGCGCGGTTACAGAGCTTTTAGTATGCGCACTTAGAAGGAACTTTTGTCGAGTTGTAAAAACAATTGTGAGAGGTAGATGACGTTTACCGTTGAAGTATTACTTAAGATGAAGGAAGAGGTTGTCGAGAAGACGATCGATTTCGAAGGACCAGAGGCTGTCGCTTGGACTGATGACGACGCCCGGCATGTTTTTGAGTTAGCGTTAGGTGCGTTTGATGAGGTCCAGAATCCTGACACTCAAGAACGGTCCGTATCCCTGCGCGGTTTTAGCTGGATCGTGATGCCAGTTAGTGAGGGTGTTGTGATCGCAATTGAGATTCCGAGCGGTGCCGTCGTTGCTGGGCCGTTTAACGCCGACGTTGACATATTGACGGCGACTATTACACGGGCGCTCGCCAATACGCAGAGCACTGAAAACGTGCACTAATTGGTTTATATCTGGCTAAATTATTTTTGAACGAATGGCGGCCCGATTAAGAGAGCAGGGTCTGCGTTTTGTTTCGGAATTAGTTTTTGCGTTCTGCCGTGTTGATTATCGCCACCGTACAGATTTCCTTCAGAATCAACTGAGAATGCGTGTATCTCGAGGTATCCGGAGGAGCCTTCGTTCGATACGTTCCATGTGTACAGACGGTTCCCATCGAAATCGAGCTTAACCATTTTTAGCGGTCGCAAGTCTGATACCCAGACGTGTTCATCGTTAACAATAAGGTCTAATGGAAGACCGAACCCGGACCACACGTCGACATGCTCGATCTCGGGATGGTACTCTCCGGAAGCGTCACTTGTGAGCCTGAATACTTGGACCCTCCCGTTCGCACGGTCCAGCGCAAAGATAAGACCATCTGGGCCAATGGCTAAGGCATGGATGCCATTGAATTGTCGAGGTCCGTCACCAAATTCACCAAATTCAGATAAGTAATTGCCTTGACTATCCATGATGATAATTCTGTGATTGTCGAGTCCATCTGCGACGAGTACGCGACCGTCGGGTAGAAACGCAACGTCTTGTGGTCTCCCAAAATGAGTCTCATCGCTACCGCTGACATTCTTTTCGCCTAAGGTCAGCAGTAGTTCGCTACCATCGTTTGACAACACAAAAATCTGATGCCGTGATTCGTTGATTACCCACACCCGGCGCTCAGGGTCGTAGGGACTGATACGGACGCGGTGAGGGCCTGGACCATCAGAGTCTTCGCAGAGCTGATCCCATTGGTCCCAGACTTCAAGTACGTTGCCGTTGCCATCAACAATCATTAGGCAGTTTTGCCATGTTCGAAGCTCGGTATCACGGAGGGCGTTAATTCCGATGGAACCAACATATCCAGCGAACTCTGAAGGCAGTGGGCTAGGTAATTTCGTTTCGCCTCGCTGAGAGATAAATATACGATTTGGTGACTCGGCGAACACACCAGAATTTCCGCCGAAAGCGAAGCCTTCAGCGGCAAAAGGTTTATGCCATCCGTCGATGACATCATACGGACTTGGCCCGATTGGACCTAGCTCCTGCGACGACGACGTTGCTGCAGCCAGGAAAATTGTTCCAAAAGTAAAGAGAGATGTAAATTTCCTCACGGCCAAGTCCTTCCTTGATGAGCCGGTGCGACAGCAATATTGGTATAGATACGGTCTAGAGTATGGAACCGTTTGGCATTCCTGACTACTTAAAGTTTAGGAAAGTGAGCGAGCAGTGTATACAATAGCCTTGTACTGCAAGGAGGCGTTTAATGAGCGACCAGCGAGTCCGTTTATTCATTATTTCTGTTCTAGCGTTTATGGTTTCCGGCTTGTCAGTAGCATCGGTCTCAGCTCAGTCGGCGGTGGCTGACGTGGGGCGAGGGCAAGGTTCGGTTCCTCACACAGCGTGGGGAGATCCAGACATACAGGGAATTTGGGCGTCGTCTGGTGCGACGCCGTTTGAACGACCGAATGATTTCCAGGGGCGAGAGACGCTGAGCAATGAGGAAGTAGCGCAATTTCGAACTGAAGCCGATGAACGGTCTCAGGAACTTCTTAATGCGCCGGCACGGAGGGCGCAGGCGGGCTCGAACGTTGGCGCTTACAACGATTTCTGGATGGACCGTGGCGCACGGTCGAATCGGACGTCGATGGTGATTGACCCGCCTAACGGTCGACTTCCGTCACTGACTCCAGAAGGTCAGAAAGCTAGAAATAGGTGGCTCAAGGCACCCGGTGGGCGCGAGCTTGACGATACGTGGGAGGACCGTCACATTTGGGAGCGATGTGTCACGCGTGGCGGTATGCCGAATGCCATGTTTCCTCGTTCCTACAATAACAACATGCATGTGTTTCAATCGCCGGGTTACGTTGTGATGTTGCTTGAGCAAGTTCATGAGGTTCGGGTTGTTCCGTTGGATGATCGACCACACCTACCTGAAAATATTACGCAATGGAACGGTGATGCACGGGGCTATTGGGATGGAGACACATTAGTTGTTACCACCACGAACCTTGATCACAGGGTCAGCGGTCTTCAGCCATGGTCGTTGTTCCACTCGCACGAAGGTTCTGGTGATGGTTTGACGCTCGTGGAGCGGTTTACTCGCACGTCCGCTGGCGAGCTTGAGTATGAGGTTGAGGTGACTGACCCACAGATGTATACACGACCGTGGACAGTGTCGTTCCCGTTTTCGTTGTCGTCTGACCTGATGTTCGAGTACGCGTGTC
>DTWD01000061.1 GCA_012963185.1 Acidobacteriota bacterium | reverse complement strand
GTTCCTGTTTTTCACGACGACCAGCACGGCACCGCAATCGTCACATTAGCGCCACTCATTAATGCGCTGCGTCTTGTCAACAAGGAGCCAGGAGACCTCAAAGTTGTCTTCAGCGGTGTTGGAGCCTCGGGCGTTGCCGTAAGCAAAATCTTTATGGACTACGGCGTAACCAATATCATCGGCTGTGACCGCGTCGGCGCGATTTATCGTGGACGCACAGACCATATGAACTTTATGAAGGAATGGTACGCGGAACATACCAACCCTCACGTTGAACAAGGAACTCTCGGTGAAGTGATCGAAGGAGCTGACGTCTTCGTTGGACTTTCGGCGCCTGGCGTGCTTACCGTGCCAATGCTAAAAAAAATGAACCGCGACCCAGTCGTATTCGCGATGGCCAATCCGACACCAGAAATCATGCCTGAAGAAGCAGCACCACACGTGCGCATTATGGCGACTGGCCGATCAGACTATCCAAATCAGATCAACAACGTTCTCGCATTCCCCGGGGTATTTCGAGGAGCTCTCGACTGTCGCGCATCAACGATTAATGCAGAGATGAAAAGAGCGGCCGCTTATGCAATTGCCGAGGTCATTCCTAAAAACGACCTGAGTGAAGACTACGTCATACCGAGCGTGTTCAATAAGGCAGTGGTACAAGCGGTCGCACAAGCCGTCTCGCGTGCTGCGCTTGAGACCGCGGTCGCTCGACGGGAACCGTAATAATTTAAATACCTCTATCGTACCGACTGATGACCATCTTCCAGTGGTGGTCCCACAATTCAACGCAGTCCTCCCTTGCATCGGCGGACGACACCAATCCGACGTCTTCCAGAAACGCACAAAACTCTTTCGTGGGCTGTTCTTCGTCCCTTCGCGACCGTACAAGTGCTGTTATTAAAATATTCTCGCGCTCGTATGTATTCACCGATACCAAGGTCAATAGCTGCTCAAGAAGGCCGCGATGGGCCACCCAAGTCGGCAGCCCAGCGCCCCGAATTAACTCAGCATGTGTAATCCCTTCACCGACGGAGCCCGATCGGATCTGATCAACTATGTAAGCTTCCATGCGACTAGGCAGCGTGCCATCGTATAAAAGACCTAATTGCTCACGGGCGCGCTGACGCAAACACGTCAATTGCTCCGTTCCAACAATCTGATCGAGTTCTGTCACTTTACCAACCCAACTGGTGCTCTTACGCACGTAGGTCATAGCACAATAATCGTGGTTCAGATCCCGTCAACAGGTCGCGAGTATTCTGAGAAACGTACAACAGGCCATGTGAGAGCACCGGCAGATTCCAACACTCCCGAGCAGCAAAGAGCCAAGCCCGCGAAATTTCTTCAAAACCACCAGGACTTAACCGGAGCCACAAGAGATGGCCGAGTTCGCCGAGACACAGAAAATCCCCATCAGCAGCTAATAGTGACCCCCGTGCGGTCCCCATGAGCCGTTCTTGCACACGACCGTTCAGTTCAAACGATTCAGTCCATTCTGGTGTTGCACGCCACACAATTGTTCCATTCGCGGCATCAAGACACGCGAGCGATGCGTCTCCCATATTGCGCCCATCAAAACCGTACAAATATCCATCGCGATAAATCGGCGTGTTGAAATGCAGTGCGAAATCAGGAGTCGTCCAATCTAAGGTGTATTCGAAATTAGGCGAGACACTAAATAGAGCCCCGCCGGCACGATAACTCGCCGAAATAAAAACCTGATCATTGAACACTACAGGAGAGGACGCGTTGACCGACTCAAAGGTTCGACTACGCCATGGAAATTCAAAATCTATCGCGCCATCTGCCGGATCCAGAACAAGGAGACCTCCGAGCGCCGGCTGTGACTCGCCGCCAGCAAAAACAAAGATACGGCGTTGCCCATGGATAGTAGCGGGAATCGGAGAGGCATAACTGGCTCCCCACTCAGTGCCTGCATGCCACAACTCGTCTCCAGTCTCGAGCGCAAACGCGACTACGGTCGGCCCACCGGTCGCCCCAACATTAACGATAAGCGAGTCGCCCTCAATCAACGGTGTTGATGCAGTTCCAAAAAAACCTTGTGGCACCCGGTAATCCTGCCGTAGCTCTTTTCGCCAAATGACCCGACCGCTGTCCAATTCAATCGCAAGTAGCTTGCCCTCTGCCCCAACGGTATAAACACGACCGCCGACTTCATCAAGGACCGGGCTTGAACGTGGTCCATTGTTGTACCCGTAGCGATCTTCGTACACCGTGCCGTATCGATATCGCCAATGGACAGACCCTGTCTCTGAATGCAAACACTCAATGACCTCTTCATCTCCAACGCGATGAATGTAGACCAAGCGGTCATTTAAAATAACTGGGGAGGCGTAACCCGAGCCCGTAGGAAGTTCCCACACTACCGGTGGAGGCAACGTGCGGCTCAACTTGGTCTCCGTCGACACCGCATTGAACGTTGGTCCAAGAAATGACGACCAGTTGTGCGTCACCGCGGTCGGATCGAGTGGTTTTGGCTCACGGTGCGCTATCACTTGCCCTGCTATTGAAACGGGCAAGTACATCGGAGCCGCTAACACTTTCAAAACCGTCCGACGGGATACAAACGACATGTTTCGCCAGCTTACAGTGCTACTGAGGACGATTCGAGAGCACCAAAAACGCACCCGCGGCCGCCATGAGAATCCCTATGAAAAATAAGGGCGAGGGTGCCTCTCGAGGCGGATTGTAAAGCATCGCAACAAACACACTGACCACCGGTGCGCCGGCAAATACCAACGGCGGGACAACATTAGGTCGCCCGCCATTTACCAGCGCTAAAACGATCCCAAGAGCACCCAATGCGCCAAGAACCCCAGCACCAAGAGTAAACAATGAGCCCTGGGGCGTAAACGTACTCCATGACCCGGCACGTACCACCATCATGCCCGGAATCGCTATCGCGACCAAGACATAGGCAATACCCACCATTAGAAAAGCATGCACGCCGCTGCCACTAAGTCCCATCTGGCCACGGTGAAGCGTAGGAATGTACATACCCCAACTAAGAATCGTCATAATCACAAATGGAAGCCAATTCCGCATCGTTCTGATTCCCTCAACAACTAAAGAAAGGGCTCGCCTCAGTAAACTGAGACGAGCCTATGAAATAACCAGACCACCCATGGCCTCTTCGCCCTGCGCTAGTCTGGCAACTCGGTTACTGCCTGGGTGTTTTTCAGCCGTGCCCCAGCCATGATGCCATGCATACCAACATTACCTTCGTGGCAAGCGTACTCAAACAAGGGTCCGTCGGTACGACGGAGTGGCATTGTTGCCGTCCATGGCGCCGTCAAAGTGTTTGGATCTTCAACGCTAAATTCGTACATCACCGTATCCGGGTCGAGCCGACGGAACCGCTCGATCAAATGTGTATCTTTTGTCGAACCACGCAAACTGGTCTCGGTACGGAAATTCAATGTTTCAATGACCAACGTTTCGCCTTTCCAATGTGCCCGTGAATCTCCTGACCACTGCCGGAGCGCACCATGTTCACCGCCATCAATTGGAATAATGCGCGCGTTGTGCACCATCTCGTTAATTATGACGACCTGACCTGGAGTCTGCAGAATATGCACATTGTTGTTATAGGACGCTGCAGTCATTGGAGGACCCGCGTTAAAACCCATTAAACAGCGGTCGCCTAAACTTCGGTCAAGGTAATGATCGGCAAAACCGTTTCTCAGATTAAGCCGCCGAACACGACGCTCCTCGCGATGTTTATCGGTAAACGGTATCCGACCATCCGGAGGATCGACGATGAGTGACGTCCGCTTGTCAGACGTTAATTCAACACCGCGTTCATACCAAAATTCATTATAAGAAAGAACACCGCCTTCGGCCCTGGACTGATACCCAGCACTTGGCGCACCGGTTTCCGGGTCATAAAGGTCCCGATTCAAGCGAATCCGCTCTGATGCTTCAAACTGAGCCGCGGATTCTGCATCCAGCGTCTCCTGCCCGGCCAGCGCCTGCGGGCGCTCAAGTGGGGTCAGCGTCCGAAAGGTGAAAATTCCAGATATATCGGGTTGGCCATCGGGCGTCCGCATAGCCCCGTCCGACGCATTCCCCGATTGCGCTGATGCCATACCTGGCACAAACAACAACATCGCTATCACAGCACATACAGGGGTTCTCGTCATCTAACGCTCCTTCGTCCTAGGTAAACGACTTGATCCTACAGCCGGTTCGGCCGGGGTTCAACAAATCACAACTTAATCCGCTGATATTCGATATAACTTCGACGCAGTACGCAAGAAAATGCTTCCCCTCGCAAAAGCAGGCGTAGCTAACGTCATCTCATCAAGAGAGTTACGTCCGAGGACTTCAAATTCAGAACCAGCCCTAATGACATAGGTATCCCCATCTTCGCTAAGAGCAAAAATCTTGCCGTTATAGGCCCACGGAGATGCCGTAAAGAGCGTCCCCGCGGTCACACGTCGCCGTGGGTAGACTTCCTGCCCTGTTCGCGCGTCGTAGCACATCAAAATCCCGCGATCGAGCAAGGTGTAGTGGTAGTCCCCATAAACAAGCGACGACGGGTTATACGAACCCAACTGAGGATGCGACCAGACGATGTAGTCGTTGCTCGTGTTGCCTTCGCCCAACGTAATATCGCCACTGGCTCCCGCTCGTACCGCAT
>DTWD01000060.1 GCA_012963185.1 Acidobacteriota bacterium | reverse complement strand
GTGTACGGTTCCTGCAACAAGAGATTCAAGTATCCAGAGAAGATGATTCGGTGAAACACGGAACATTGTTGAACACAGGCAACCCATAGGGTCAAGCGTCATAATGTGACGGTCTGGGCCATGTGCTTTTGCTAGACGATTCACCAGATG
Organism: Acidobacteriota bacterium; assembly: GCA_012963185.1. The sequence continues at coordinate 3,119 of DTWD01000060.1, read as the reverse complement.
CAACTCGGTCCCAATGGCCCACGTCGAACCGATTTCGCTATTAGCAACCTGCTTAATAATATGCTCGGTGGAACCACTTTCATCGGCAGCCTGTACGACATCCCAAGTGCACTCAGGGTGCACAATGACACGTGCATCTGGGTGTTTATGACGCAGGTGCTGGACTTGAGAAACCGTAAACTTCGTATGAACCGAACAGTGCCCTTTCCAGAGAACAATACGAGCCCGACGGAGGTTTTTCAGTGAAATATCGCCATAAGCAACTTCGGGATCCCACACCACCATTTCATCAAGCGGCACACCCATCTTGTATGCCGTATTACGGCCAAGGTGCTGGTCAGGAAGAAACAGGATCTTCTCTCCACGCTCCCATGCCCATCGCAACGTCGCTTCTGCGTTGCTTGACGTACAAACAACACCGCCACGCTCACCGCAAAAGGATTTAATCGACGCTGCCGAATTGATATAGGTCACAGGCACCAAGTCGTTCACGCCTAGTGCAGCAAGCTCGTCCCAACAAAGTTCCAGCTGGTCAGCTGCCGCCATATCGGCCATAGAACACCCGGCTGCCAAGTCTGGCAATATGACCTGCTGATGTGACGCACTAAGAACGTCCGCACTTTCTGCCATAAAGTGAACGCCACAGAACACAATGTAGTCAGCATCGCCACATCCGGCCGCCTCGCGGGCCAACTTAAACGAATCGCCGGTGCGATCAGCGAATGCAATGACTTCATCGCGCTGATAGTGGTGTCCAAGAATTAGTAGCTGACGACCAAGCAAATCGCGGGCCTGCTTAATTCGTCCCGCCATTTCCTCATCGTCCAAACCAAGGTATTGGTCTGGTAATGGCTGCCGTGACGAAATTTGATCCGCCTCAACCTTGTTCAACAGTTCAACGTCCATGCGCCGTTCCCCGATTTACCAAGAATTAAAAGCTTGTGAACTTTTTCTCAAGCTAAATGCGACAAAAAGCGCCGAACCAGCTGGTTCGAGCGCTGTGTCTAGTTTATTTATCTATTCGCCGGCTCAAAGTAAACGCTTGTGAAACTTTTCTCAAGACCTGCCCATTAAAAATGCCAGACCCAACGTAGGAATCTGACAGCATTTCAATCGTAACACGGTAAGCCAGGAAAACCAGCGCTTTGAAAAACTTCTTAGCTAAACAGGATGGGAAATAACGTTATAAAACGTGTCTCGTTCCACAGGCTCTCGACCAGCTTCACGGATCAAGGCGGTCATCTGCTCTGGAGTCATTGCTTCAGGAGTGGGCGCACCTGCCATATGATAAATCCGCTCTTCCTGAACAGTTCCGTCAAGATCATCAACTCCAAACCACAAAGAAGTTTGCGCTACCTCGACGCCAGTTGCAATCCAAAACGCCTTTACATGCGGCACATTGTCTAGCATGAGACGGGCCACAGCATGAACACGCAGGGTCTCCGCAGCCGTCGGCGCTGGCAACTTCCGCATTTGATTGTTGTCCGGATGGAACGCCAATGGAATAAACGCCTGAAATCCGCCTGTTTCATCCTGAAGAGCACGTGTACGAAGCATGTGGTCAACGCGCTCTTCTAAAGTCTCAATGTGCCCGTACAACATCGTGACATTTGAAGGCATCCCAAGGCCGTGTGCAATTCGATGAATCTGTAAATAACGGTCTGCATCCGCTTTGTCATGACAAATCTTACGGCGAACACGCTCAGAAAATATTTCTGCTCCCCCACCTGGCAAAGAGTCGAGTCCCGCATCCATCAAGTCACGCAGGATCTGCTCATCACTCTTTCCGTACAATTCAGAAAAGAATGCAATCTCAATAGCTGTAAAACACTTCAGGTGAATACCAGGTTTTATCCGCTTAAAGCCGCGCAGCAATTCAAGGTAGTAATCCCACGGCAAGTCTGGATGCAAACCGTTCACAACGTGTACTTCGGTCAGTGTTTGCTCTTTGCGCTCACGCAACTTGTCCCAAGCTTGCTCAAGACTCATCGTGTAAGCGCCATCGTCACTTGGCTGCAACCTCGCAAAAGCACAGAACAAGCAACTGGCCACGCAAACATTCGTCGCCTCTAGACGAAGATTATGATTGAAAAATGCCTGTGCACCATGTCGATATTCACGTGCACGATTAGCTAACCACCCAACCGCTAGCAAATCCGGACAATCGAATAAACGTACACCATCCTCCAAATCAAGACGGATGCCAGCGTCTAACTTGTCCGTAATGGCCCGAAGCCCACTCGCCGAGAGCCGAGCGTACATTGATAAATTATTGAAGACTCAATAGACGATTAAAAAGTATTTGCTACTCACCAACACCCCAGACCTGAAGACGGAGTGTACGAGCACGGGGACCATCTAATTCCCCCATCAGGATACGTTGCCATTGACCGAGCACAATCTCACCATCGCTCACTTGCAGCGTAAGACTATGTCCCAGCAACAAAGCCCGAATATGTGAGTCAGCATTCATACGGTCACAGTCCGAGTGGTCTGGGTCGTTATGCTTCCATTCCCCATCACGGTCGACCATCTGCTCAAGAAAGCGTTTTATATCTGACGTTAGTGCTGACTGAAACTCATTAAGGAAAATCGTACACGTAGTGTGCAAAGACCAAAGACTCACAATGCCTTCACGTATATCCAGTTTTTTAACAAATGCCATGACCCGGTCGGTTAGATCCACGACCTCTACTCGCTCGTCGGTCGAAATGATTATCGTCTCTCCGTGAATCATCAACCCGCCAGCACTGGCAGTAGCTACGTCGGATACAGGCCTCTCACGCACAGTGACGGTCGAGCTCTTGCTCATGCAATCCTCTCATTTTGGAAATGGCGGGTTGAAAACCCGTCTAGTCTTTGAGCCAAGATCGTATCGTATGTCATCGTCATTAAGCGACGCAACCGTAAACAGACCAACGTCTCAAGCCTACCTTAGAAACCGAATGAAAAGAACCTTAAAACCTGTTTTCTTATTCTGTGCCTGAGTCAAAAAGTGTGCTGATATACTCTAGTAGCTACTCGACTCCGATATTAGTTGGAAGTGGGTGTAAATCCCACACGGTCCCGCCACTGTAATCGGTAAGTAGGACGGCGCTTGGCACCAAAAGGGTGTCCGC
>DTWD01000059.1 GCA_012963185.1 Acidobacteriota bacterium | reverse complement strand
GGTGAACCTACCTGGATTTTGAATCCAGCGCGTCTGCCAATTTCGCCACTCCGGCTTTCGTACCTACTATTTTTAGTCGCGCACAGTTCCATCATGTCGCCATAGGTAGAGAGACCGTGTGTTGCCCCGTTCGTCTTCGTACAGGTCGAGTACGTCCGGCTCCCAGTCACCCATGCTGAATGCATGCGATACGATCCGAGAACCTGGAGCGAGTTGACTAGTGAGCAGCGGTCTCAGCTTTAGGTTAGATGACGATAGAAGGTACAGCGTGACAACCGTTGCCTCGCTCACATCCACGGTCATTGCATCTTGTTGAATAAATTTCACTAAATGCTGCACACCAGCTCGTTCGGCATTTGCATTAGCTTCGGCAATTCGCTGGGGGTCGATGTCAATGCCTACGCCACGTGCTCCGAATCGTTGCGCGGCGGTAATTACAATCCGCCCGTCACCGCAGCCAATGTCGTAAACAACGTCATCTCTTGTCACCTCAGCGAGCGTAAGCATGCGCTGAACGACATCGTACGGTGAGGGAACAAACGGCGCGAGGCTGGGATTATCTTGTGATAAATGAGTTTCAAAGCCATTTGTCGTTATCGGTAGAGCAAAGATGAGCAGTCCTAAACACAGGCCGAGCGCGTAACGTCGGATCCGGCATGGCATTTTGTTTTCCTTTAATTTTTCCAGTATTTCTGGCACGGCGATACTCTACAGCATCACCATTTCCTAGTTGTCGATTGAAATCGTTTCATCGCATGTTTTCGATAGATCGATTAGGTCGAACAACAAAATAATTGGCCGCTAGTTGTCTAATGTTGTTAGTGCTGAAATGTGAAAAACGATGCAACCCACTAATAATCAGTAGTTTCTGGATTGCTCGTTTATGGAACTCTAGGGTATTATTAGCGTGTTACGCCCTTCCGTGGCACTCCCAACGTCGCCGTCCAACTTTAACCTGGGGGCAATATTGCAGTTTGATATCGGAGACAAGGTCATCTACCCAAATCATGGGCTTGGTGTAATTGAGCGGATTGAGGAAAAAACTATACTAGGTACAACATGTGGGTTTTATTCACTCCGCATGGCTAGCGACACCACAGTATTGGTGCCAGTTGATAACGTGGGTAACGTCGGATTACGCCGAGCAATTGGTCAGGACCAGGTTAAAAAGTTATTCACATTGCTAGGAAATGGGAAGATTGAAAACCATCAAAATTGGAAAGGCCGGTTTAAGGATAACTCCGATAAGATGCGGACTGGCTCAATCCACGATGTTATAGACGTCTTGAAGAGCCTAAACCATCTTAGCCAGTCAAAGAACCTTTCTTTTCGCGAGAAACGAATGCTTGATCGTTCGAGGTTCCTTGTCATATCTGAGATTTCTGAGGTAATGAATGAGTCGGTTGAAGATGTTGAGAAACGCGTCGAGAAAGCCCTGGAGCGTTGTTTAGTCAATCGAATCCGCCTACTTGAAAAGGCCAAGATCGCAAAGAAGAAAACCGCAAAGGCAAAAAGGGCGTTGTCGAAGAAAGCCGCTTCTCGTGCGGCTGCTAGTAGAACCGCAGCTGCTTCATAGTTAGCACCATTCATCCTTAATCCTTGGACGCGTGGCGGAGTTGTTCCGCAATTTAGTTTCAATTGTTCGTTCTTTGGTCGCATATGTCAGCGTCTCCCTTTGGGTGTTGCTGCTGGCTCCTGTAGGGATGCTTTTGGCCTTAATTTTTCGTTCGCCCGGTGTGCTGTACATGCTAGGGCGTGGCGGTGTCCGGCTAGGGCTGGCTGTGGTTGGCATCAAGGTGAAGATTGATGGCTACGAGTGTGTGCAGAGATCACGAGGCGCAGTCTACTGCGCTAATCACAGTAGTAACCTTGAGCCACCTATCGTCTATATGGCGTTAGCTGCTATCCACCCCAAGCTTAAGATCTTGTACAAGTCCGAATTACGAGCTGCAATCCCTGTGCTTCGCAACGCATTTGACATGGCAGGATTCGTGCCAATTGAGCGTCGTAATGTTGAGCAGAGTTCTAAGGCTATTGAACAGGCGGCTATGGCGTTGGCGAATGGTGATTCGTTCATGATCTTTCCGGAGGGAACTCGTAGTCGTACGGGTGAACTACTTCCATTCAAAAAAGGTGGTTTCCTAATGGCTATTAGGGGACAAGCCCCCATCGTTCCTGTCGCTATAAGTGGAGCTCGAGCAGCGATGGAGAAGGGGAGCCTGGTGATTAACCCCGTGACTGTTACTGTGAAGATTGGTGAGCCAATAGAGACCAATGGACTTGAAGTTACCGAACGGAATACTTTGATACGGAAAACACGGTCGGCGCTGGAATTATTGTTGGGAAACGCTACTGACCACCCACAAAAAACGACAGCATCCACGGTGATAGCGGAGAACCATCGCTTGCAGTGATACCGTCTGTTAATTCGACAGAAACGTTCCGATATCGCTCAAGTTCTTCATTAAATCTAATCTCGAGCACACGATTTCTTCTTCGGTACGATAATTCAAATGTGATTACGGTGTCAGGGCTTGATTCTGGTGTTGCAATGCCTGCGTAACGAACTTTGACATGCTCATTAAAGGAGACTTCGTCCATATCTCGTGAGAACTGGATGCGGACGGTGCTGTCCTCAGGGACATCAATATCGTCGGCGAGTGGTGCACTAAATATCACTTCAGGAGGTGGTAGGCTCGGCGCATCTGATGTCGTTACTGAAGCAGCGCGGTTGGTTAGAGCTCTTGACAACGTGAGCGACCCAGCTTCAATCAAGATCATTCCGTCTTCGAGAAGAACGTCACCGGTAACTTCAAGCCATTTACCGGTGTCTACGCGAGCCATGATGTCGAGTTCGAAGCCGTCTCCCTTCGGCTCTTTTCCTACCACCCATACTGACGCATCGACCGAATGTAAAACAAAATCCCACCGACTGGTTTCTGGTGCTTCGGGCATATCACCATACAGGTTTCGCCCACGAAAACGACCCGTAACGGTTACACCTTTATCTATATAACGCTGAGGTTCTAGGACAATATTACGAAGGGTTGTGACGTCAGGATCAAGAGCAGGTCTGGTTGAACTGGCGACGATAAGCGGAAGCTCGCCTACCCCCGGCCACCTTTTGTGAAGCAATTGTTGTGAAATTTGCGTAATGGGAAGGCCGGATAATCTGGGGTCTTCTTCGTCTAGACGTCCTACGTCATAAAAAGTCCCGATAATTTCGAGGCGCTCCCGTGCACCAACTGGTAATGGCGGAATGTCAAGTGCGAGAATTCGCCTGGTATCATCTTCACTTACGAGCCACGTCAGTACGCCTTCGGCTATTACGTCGGTGATAACTACGACTTCTTCACGGTGAAAAAAAAAGCGATGTTGTTGTAATGCTTCGATACTAGCTGACCGGCGAATTGTTTGAGACGAAGCGAATGTACCGGAGAGGCACGCCGTCACTACGAACACTAGCCATGCCTTGTGGCCCAGTATCATTTGAATAATTCTGCTCCTTGTACCGCATCTTAGCATGCAGGTGTTTGGGTTTGTTAAGGCTTGACCCATACAATACAGCGCCGTAGAATCGCGAGCCTCACTTTTACATTAAATGTTGATGCGGAATCAGATCTCTGAGCTGACAACGAACAGGCTGTCTCTTTACCTTCGGTTCTTAACTGAGTTGGAGGAGAAAGATGTCAAGACGGTATCTTCGAAGGTTCTTGCAGATCAATTTGGTTTGAATGCGGCCTTGATCCGGAAAGATCTGGCTCATTTTGGTGACTTGGGCGTCAGGGGCGTGGGGTATGTGGTGAAGGATTTACGCCGCCAGCTATACACAATACTCGGACTGGACGGCAACCATAGAGTCGCAATTATGGGAGCCGGGAATCTTGGACTTGCATTGGCAGATTACCCTGGATTTCGACGAGAGGGATTTCGAATTGTGGCGTTGTTTGACACGTTGCATAACAAAGTTGGACAGCTTTCTCGCAGTGGAGTCAAAATTTACGACATACGTGAATTGCGTAAGGTTACCCGCCGTGAAAATATAACGATAGCGGTCATTGCGGTACCGGCGGCATCAGCGCAGCAAGTAGTCAAAACAGTTGTGCGGGCTGGAATAAAAGCAGTGCTGAATTTTTCGCCCGGTACTTTGCGTGTACAGGATGACGTCAAACTTAAGAGCGTTGACCTTACTGTCTCGCTTGAGAGTCTGTCTTTTTATTTAGCCACACTTGATAGTGGCGGGAATTAGGCAAGAGAAAAGTTATGGGTGGACGAAGTCATTCTCGTACAAGGACTCGATTGAGTCATGTGGATGCTGATGGTGCTATTCGCATGGTCGACGTTAGTGAGAAGCCTGTTACAGAACGAGTTGCCGTTGCTCGCGGACGGATTACGATCGGGAGAGCGGCTCTCGCCGCTATTCGGTCCGGGCGTGTTGCCAAAGGAGACCCGCTTCAGGCAGCGCGGCTTGCAGGGGTGATGGGAGCAAAGCGAACTGCTGAATTGATTCCCTTGTGCCATCCTCTGATGTTGTTAAAAGTAGATATCCAGTTTGTTGCCAGGAAAGATGGCTATGAAATTGAAGCGGTTGTTCGAACATCGGCTCAAACTGGGGTTGAGATGGAGGCCTTAACGGCTGTGTCGGTTGCGGCGCTCACCGTTTACGACATGATGAAGGCTCTCGATAAAACAATAGTGATTGGTTCCATACGTCTAATTAAGAAGTCTGGTGGCCGGTCTGGTTTGTTTGAAGGAGATTAGCCTGCGTGGCCGAATCCATTACCACTTTGGCGGCGATACCGTTCCACGTGTCTGGACGTTACCCGAAGCCGCTTCTGTTGCGTCGTTGCCAAACAGAGAAGATCGAAGAGCTTTCCAGTCAAGAGTTTTTTGATCAAGTCCGGGACCTTAGTCTTGGACTTGGTACTCTTGGTGTTGAGTGTGGTGATCGGGTTGCTATCGTGTCTGATCCGAGACCCGAATGGATTATTGCAGACTTCGCGATCCTGACTGGTGGCTACGTGTCGGTTCCCATCTATCCGACTTTACCTGCAGCTCAAATGCGGTACATCTTGGCGGATTCGAGTGCACGGGTAGCGGTAGTGGCGGACGACGTGCAGGCAGAGAAAATCATTTCCGTGTGGGCGGAGTTGTCGAATTTACGTGCTGTCGTTGTCATGGATCCTCGGAAATCTAACAATGAATTAGAACGAGAAATTCTCAACTTCGATTCCTTGCAAGCCCGTGGTCACCAGCGATTAATTTCTGGCGATGGTCTTGGGCGCATCTACAAGGAACTCGCGATGGCTATTACCAGTGACGCTTTGGCGACAATTATTTATACCTCTGGTACGACCGGCGAACCTAAGGGTGTCATGTTGAGTCACGGGAACATTATGAGCAATATCAATGACGTTGATGCTGTCATAAAACTAGATTCAGACGACGAAGCGTTGTCGTTTTTGCCTCTTAGTCATGCATTCGAGCGAACAGCGGTCATGCTATTTCTTTATAAAGGTCTAACGGTGACTTTCGCGGAATCCCTTGAGACGATTGCCCGTGATTTACAGCGTGTAAAGCCTACTATTATGACCGGCGTACCGCGTGTGTTTGAGAAACTACATGCGAAGATCTATGCAACGGTTGCTGAAAGTCCACCTTTAAGGCAAAGACTGTTTCACTGGGCGGTTGGTGTTGGGCATACTGCAGCACAGGCGCTGCTGGCCGGTCGCACGGCGTCGTGGTCTACGAGAGTTCAAAGACCATTAGCGGACCGGTTAGTTCTTTCTAAGGTTCGGGAGAGACTTGGCGGACGTATTCGCTTTTTTGTATCTGGAAGCGCACCGTTGTCAGTGGAGGTGGCTGAATTTTTGTTCGCTATAGGCATACCAGTTCTCGAAGGTTATGGTTTAACTGAAACAGCGCCGGTATTAACTATTAATCCGGAAGGGCGCCAGAAATTGGGAACTGTTGGAATCGCCGTTCCGCAGGTTACGCTCCGTATTGCGGACGATGGAGAAATTCTAGCCAGAGGCCCCAATATTATGTGTGGCTACTACCGGAAGCAGAGTGCGACGGATGAAGCCATTCAGGATGGGTGGTTTCGTACTGGCGACATCGGCTTTCTCGATGAAGGTGGCTATTTAACGATCACTGATCGCAAAAAAGAGTTAATCATTACCGCAAGCGGCAAGAATGTCGCACCAAATCCTATCGAGGCGGCTCTCAAGCGATCACCTCTCGTTTCGGAGGCGATGCTGATTGGTGACCGAAGGCCGTATATCGTTGCTGTGCTAGTGCCGGACCTGGATGCGCTCGCACTGAGGATTCCGGATGTAGATCCAGAGAAAACCCTACTAAAAGATATTGTTGGTCTGCCTCATGTCACGCAATTGTTTGGTGATGTTGTGGAAGTAGTGAATGGGCAGTTACCGCGTCATGAGCAGATCAAGAGATGGGCAATCTTGCCAGCGGAATTTAGTATTGCTACAGGTGAGTTAACACCTACTCTAAAACTGAAGCGACGGGTAATTGTCGAGCGGTGGGGTTCGGTGATTGACCAGCTTTATATTTCGTCAGAATAAAGTTGCATCAGCGAGTGGCCACCACCGCAATTGCACTTTTCCAATGACGTATTTTTGGGGTACCTGTCCCCAGTGGCGACTGTCTGAACTGTTGTTGCGATGGTCCCCCATTACAAAGTAGTAGGATTCTTGGACGACTTCTGGCCCATGATTGTCGTGACTACGGAACTCCGGGGGCACAAAACTATCAGGGAGTGGAACCTCATTTACGAATACTTGACCATTTTCGATCCTTACGGTATCGCCTTCTTTCGCTATGATTCGTTTGACGAATGATTTGTCCGGGTCTCTTGGGTAGTAGAGCATGACGATATCCATCGGTTGAGGCTCGTCGAAGAATTGGTAGACGGCCTTATTGACGATGAGGCGGTCTTGGTCTTGTAAAGTAGGCTCCATGCTCTTGCCTTCGACCCGTGCGACTTGAAAGCCAAACGTAACGATGAGCGAGGCATAGACCGCTGCTGAGGCAAAGGTTTTAAACCACGCGATAAATTCTTCGCCAATTCTGCGAGCCAATGTCGGACGGTGCAAGAGAACTTCGGCTTTGCTCGGGTCCCTCTTTTTAGGCGTTTCGTTAACCGCCTCGGCTACCCATGCAGGGCGGCTAGGTGATGGGTCGGCGTCATCGTTTAATTGGTTGTCCATTCGATTGTCCATGGTCTCGAAGTAATTATAGTTTGAGATAGTCGCGGAGGCGTTTCGTTTGTGTTCGACTGACTGGAATCTGTGTGTGTTTTGGGTCAGTCATTATTAGAACGTAGTTTCTGCTCAATCGACGAAGTATTTCCTTGATTTTATGAATGTTTACGACATGGGATCGGTGAACTCGCCAAAACAGCGAGGGATCAAGATGCGATTGAAGTTCATCGAGTGTCCGACAGTTTGAGAAGCCACGCAAGTTGCGAGTAACAATTTCGATCGCGTCGTTGTCCAAAGAGATAAATACGATTTCATCCGACTGCACCAAGATTAATTTGTCATTGACTTTGACCGCAATGGAATCGGAATGGCTATAGCGGTTGGCCATGAATTTGCCAATATGCTCAAGCTCTTTGGCCGTCAAGGTTTTAGCTGTGGTGTTTTTTAGGGAATCAGTACGCTGAAGGTTTTGTACCCGTTCTAACGTGCGTCGAAGTCGTACCGGTTCCACTGGTTTCAGGAGGTAGTCAACCGCGTTGATTTCAAAAGCTTCGATCGCGTAATGGTCATATGCGGTTACAAATACTACGTGTGAGTCGGTTTTCTGGAGAACTAGTTCTCGGGCAACCTCGAACCCAGTCAAACCTGGCATCTGAATATCAAGTAGAACCATGTCTGGTTTTAGCGATTCAATCAGGCGCAAGGCTTTGATGCCATCGGCGGCTTGACCAATGATTGCAACTTCGTCGATTTGTTCAAGCTGAAAGCACAGTTCGTTTCGGGCTGGCTCTTCGTCGTCAGCAACGACAACCCGGATTGGTTTATTAAGCCGTTGCGCGTTGCTCAACGATTAACTCCGGAATTGTGATTCGTGCACAGGTTCCTTTACCAAGCACGCTTTCGAGTTGGAGGTGGTAGTTTTCACCGTAGATAACGCGCAGTCGTTCGTCGACATTTCGTAAACCAATCCCACTTTCACGAGTGCGGCTCAGGTCGGTATCCGACATTCCAGCGCCATTGTCGATAATTTCGATGATGCCGCGATTATTGTCCCACTGGCTTCTAATCACAATCC
>DTWD01000058.1 GCA_012963185.1 Acidobacteriota bacterium | reverse complement strand
CACCCCTCCTTCCTGATCCGATCAGTTCGCCAATGAATGGACCGCCCTTTAGCATTCCCATCAGATCCTTTCTGCGCACTGGCAGCCAAGGCAATCCGAAAGACAGAGGCTCATAAACAGCCGCTGGCTGGAACAAAAATCATGGGCAGCCTGCATATGACGGTTCAGACAGCCGTCCTAATCGAGACCCTCACCGCGCTAGGAGCTGACGTACGGTGGGTGTCGTGCAACATTTTTTCAACCCAAGACCATGCAGCTAGTGCGGTCGTAGTCGGACGTCCGGAAACAGGCGGAACCCCGGACAGCCCCAGAGGCACACCTGTTTTTGCCTGGAAGGGTGAAACTCTCAGCGAGTACTGGTGGTGCACCAACCAAGCGATTTTGTGGCTCGATGGATCTGGACCAGACTTAGTAGTCGACGACGGTGGCGATGCAACACTGTTAATCCACAAGGGATATGAGTTTGAGATGGCCGGTGCGGTACCAGAGTTCGACCTTGAGACCGAACCCGAGGAGTGGGGCGCTATCCTTGGATTGTTACGCGAGATCAGGACACAAGATGATAATCAATGGCGACGGATTAGCTCGGCGATTCGCGGCGTCAGCGAAGAAACGACCACCGGGGTTCACCGTCTCTATGAGATGATGCATGATGGGTCCCTGTTATTCCCCGCAATCAATGTCAACGACTCAGTAACCAAAAGTAAGTTTGACAACGTATACGGGTGTCGACATTCACTACCTGACGGACTAGCGCGTGCCACTGACGTGATGCTCGGAGGAAAGGTGGCCGTCGTCTGTGGCTTTGGCGAAGTTGGGAAGGGTTGTGCCCAAGCGCTGCGTGGCCAAGGATGCCGTGTCGTTGTAACGGAGATCGACCCAATTTGTGCCCTGCAAGCTGCAATGGAAGGCTATGAAGTGAACACGCTCGAGAATATGCTCGAGCGGGCAGACATCTTTGTTACGGCTACAGGAAACAAAGATATCATTACAGCCGCGCAGATGGGCCAAATGAAGGACAAGGCGATCGTTGGCAACATAGGCCATTTTGACAACGAAATTGACATGGCCGGACTGCGGAAAATACCTGGAATCCAGACCATCAACATCAAACCCCAGTACGACGAGTGGCGGTTTCCAGATGGTCACAGCGTCCTAGTCCTGGCGGAGGGAAGACTTCTCAACCTAGGCTGCGCCACCGGGCATCCCAGTTTCGTGATGTCGGCTTCGTTCACTAACCAAGTACTCGCCCAGCTAGCGTTAAATGCCAACCAAGGCGAGTATGAAAAAAAGGTCTATATGCTGCCCAAGAATCTTGATGAAGAAGTAGCAAGACTTCACTTAGATCACTTAGGTGTGACCTTGACGCAGCTAACGGACGAACAAGCCAGCTATATTGGTATTCCTTTGAACGGCCCATATAAACCAGACCACTATCGATACTAAGTCTGTAGGCGGAAATTAACTTGGTTGTCCGCCAAGACCGCAATCACAGTACTGGGATTTTCTAGAAATTACGAATCAATCGGACTCGACAAGCCAAGAAGTTTCTCGTGGGCACTGGTCACCGGTTCTCCACAGAGAGCTTGGACCGGAGAGTAACTGCCGTCACTTTCCAACTCCATGGCTCTGTCGTTGTCAGCCAACAGCAAGTCGAGAACTTCTTCCCGCAGTTGAGCCCGAATGGTCGCGTCACGAACGAAACAAAGTGTTTCCACTCGACGGCTCAAATTTCGTTCCATAAGGTCCGCACTGCCAACTAAGACTTCGGGGTGACCACCGTTCTCAAATGAATACAAACGCGAATGCTCAAGAAAGCGCCCCACGATAGACCGAACATGGATGTTCTCGCTGACACCAGGAATGCCTGGGCGCAAACAACAGACACCCCTTACGATCATGTCAATTTGCACACCTGCTTGAGATGCTCGATATAACACACGAATCATCTCGGGGTCCGCAACCGAATTACTCTTAATGACCACTCGAGCGGGTCGGCCGGATCTAGCATGTTCGGCTTCACGCTCCACAAGTCCAGTAAATGCCGCTCGGAGATTGAGGGGAGCCACAAGCAGGTGTTTATAGTTCTTCTTGTTCGAATAACCAGTCAGGTAATTAAACACTTCGGTAACTTCATCAACGACTTCGGTCTTTGCAGTGAACAAACCCAAATCGGTGTAGACCTGAGCCGTGATCCGATTGTAATTTCCGGTGCCTATGTGAGCATACCTAACGATTCCGGAAAGTTCCTTCCGCACGACCAGGCACAATTTGCAGTGCGTCTTAAGGTGAAGCAACCCGTAGACTACGTGAATTCCAGCTGATTCCAAACGGTGAGCCCAAGCTATGTTGTTCCTTTCATCAAATCTTGCTTTCAGTTCAACCAGCACAGCGATCTGCTTCCCTGCCTCGGCTGCCTTGATTAAGAGGTCAACCAACGGAGAATTGGATCCAATTCGATACAAAGTCAACTTAATGGCGATCACACCAGAATCTTCAACAGCCGCGCGCAGAAATGCTTCAACTGACCCAAACGAGTCGAATATTTTCCTCCCGTTCAATCAAGTCTCCCTCGGTTTTGTCGTAAAAGTATTTGCCCAGGCCCTTGGCCAAAAGAATAT
>DTWD01000057.1 GCA_012963185.1 Acidobacteriota bacterium | reverse complement strand
GAACCACAAGCTCTGCAGGGGTAGGCTACAACCGTCATGACTCAACGCTATTCGTATTTGTTGGTGGTCTTACCGCTTTGGCTGGTCGTTTCAGGATTGTTCTTCGTGGGGGACCTGCCCTTTGGACTGAGCGCCCCAGTGGTGGGTGTCGTCGAGGCGGCACAGCAGCCAGCGGAGGACGGTGGCTTCACGGTCGATCAGGTTTCTGCTGGGTTTACGGTGTACGCACGGGAGTGCGGGGAGTGCCACGGGGTGAACCTCGACGGCGTGGAAGCTCCGCCACTTCGGGGTGCGGACTTCTTAAATGGTTGGGCTGGCCAGACAACGGATGAATTGATTACCTACGTCCAGGAAGCGATGCCACCCGGACTCGGCGGATCGCTGAGTCCGCAGGTCTATCTGAACATCGTGGCGTACATCCTTGCGGAGAACGGCGCTCGGCCCGGAGACGTCGCACTGACGTCTGATGCGACGGTGATGATCGGTGATGCGGCAGACGTGGCTGAAGCGCAGCGTGCGGCACGCGAAGGGGAAACGCCCCGCCGCCGACCGTCACGGTTTGTGAACCGTGAGGTACAGCAACCACTAAGTCGGGTCACGGATGCACTGCTGCAGGATCCTCCGCCGGGGGATTGGCTCAATTGGCGACGGACTCGGAACAGCCATGGTTATAGTCCGTTGGATCAGGTGACCCGTGACAATGTTGACGATCTGCAACTGTCATGGGTGTTGTCGATCCGGGAAGGTAATAATCAGACAACGCCGCTGGTACATGACGGTGTGATGTTTTTGGCCAACCCAGGGGATGTGGTTCAGGCGATCGATGCGCTGACAGGGAATGTCATTTGGGAGTACCGGTCGCCGTTGCCAGATGATGCACGGCAACGAGGTCCGACCCGGACACTCGCCCTCTATGGTGACAAGGTCTATCTTGCGACCCATGACAGTGCGATCGTGGCGATCGATACGGCGACGGGTTCTGAGGTGTGGCGCACCGTGAAGGCAGACTATTCATTAGGTTTTACGCAGAATGGCGGACCGGTGGTGGCCAATGGTGTGGTTGTGAGTGGTGTGAACGGCTGTGAGCGTTACAAAGAACAGACCTGCTTCATTACCGGGCACGACCCGGATACGGGTGAAGAACTTTGGCGCACATCGACAATTGCTTTACCGGGTGACCCCAACAGTGCCTCGTGGGGTGATACGCCACCGTACCTTCGCGCGGGGGGTGATATGTGGATCCCGGGCAGTTATGACGCAGGCCTAAATTTGTTTTACATCGGGACCGCGCAGGCGAAACCGTGGGTGGCGAGGAGTCGCGGGATGACCACGGGGCAAGATGCGCTCTATACCAACTCGACGTTAGCGTTAAACCCACAGACGGGGCAGGTCGAATGGTATTTCCAGCATGTGCCTGGTGAAACGCTTGATCTCGATATTGTCTATGAACGCGTCCTGATCGACGCGGACGGAGAACAGTGGTTGTTCACGATCGGGAAAGACGGAATTTTGTGGAAACTTGACCGGCGCACTGGTGCATTCGTCGACCTGCGGGAGACGATCTATCAGGATGTCTTTGAGACCGTCGACCAGACAACCGGCCGTCTCGAATATCGGCAAGACATTCGGGATGCCGGTGTGGGTAGTCGCGTCGCCGCGTGTCCGAGCTTGCTGGGTGGGCATAACTGGCAGGCGTCGGCGTACCACCCAGGTGCTGGGGCCCTCGTGATTCCGCTGCATCAGGCGTGTATGTATCTGACTGGACGTGACGTTGAGTTTGTTGAGGGTGGTGGCGGAACCGCAGGTCGTTGGGAATTGCGAGAGATGCCGGGTACGAATGGGAACGTCGGGAAACTCGCGGCGTATGATGTGCGGACGATGGAAGAGTTGTGGAGTCGGGAGCAGCGGTCACCGTTT
>DTWD01000056.1 GCA_012963185.1 Acidobacteriota bacterium | reverse complement strand
TAATCACCAAGACTAACACGTTGCATTTGGTGAGGAAAGTGGCGACCCAAATGGGTTCGAACGGAAATCAGTTCACGACATAGTGTTTGTGGCGGCACGCGACTGAGGAATTAACGCCGGGTCGGTTGTCAACGTGAGGCGATGAGACGGAGCGTACGTGCCGTTTCCGGTGCTCGCTGGATATGTTTGGCCGTCGTCAGGTCCTCTTGCAAACGTGACAATCCATCGACCGTGTCAATGTCGTACCACGGTGCAACTTGAGACACGGTCAGATGGGCGCGTTCCGCGGCGTGAATCGTATCTTCAAGTGCGGAAGCAGTACTCCACCGTATGTCCGTGAATAGATCCGGGACTGGGTCGTGTCCTCGTGGCGCCGTCAGTCCCATGAGGTAGTAGCCACCATCCTCAGAGGGTCCAAGAACGACCAGGGAGTCGTTGACCTTTGACAGTGCGTCTTCGATGTACTGAACAGGCAACGTTGGCAGATCAGAGCCGATCACGAGGACTTTCGAATGCCCAGCGTCAAACAGATCTTCGAATATCCCACATTGCCGTGTTCCAAGGTCACTGCCACGTTGAGCGAGAAGGTCGGATGGACTCAGGCCCAGCATTTCAAACCCGTCCGTTCCTCCATCAGGCGCATACGTAACGCGAACCGTTACGTCGGCAATGCTCCGACAGGCTGCCAATGTATCGAGAAGAAAAGCTGTGTACAGGTCGCGCCGGTCGGCTTCCTCGGGTATGCCGTGACGGAGGCGACTCTTTGGGGCGTAACGCCCGTGGGGGGCACGCGCCATTATGGCAATTGCGGCCTGGTTCGGCATTTATTTGAATGGAGTAAGTGAGAGACCACGACGAATGAGTGCGATAATGCCGACGCCCGTCCAGGCAAGCATCCGTCCCTTTCGTGCGATGGCCATCGTGACGCCGGCGGTTGTGCCGAATGCCAGGAGGTCACTGAAAAAGGCCGTCCCGGCTTCGTCAACGCCGATTCGCATCGGGACAAATTTGAACGCCACGTTTATGAACCGGTTCACTGCTTCAAGTACAAAGGCGTCGAGTACGGTTGGCGGTTGGTCGGAGATGAGCCACAACACGAGAAAGATCTCGGCTACCGCAAGTACATGGAACGCGAGATGCAGCGCAGCGACAGAGACGATGCGTGGCCAGTCCTTTGGATAATCACGGTGTACGCGCTGTTCGATATCAAGGACGAATCGTTCGACGCGCGCCACAAATGGTGAGGCAATCTGAAGACGTGCCAGAGTCTGCAGGATCTTGCTTGCGAGCGGGATGCGGTTCCACAGGAGCCAGTGTAAGCCGACCACCAGCACAGCAAAGGTCACGATTGGTATCGCTGTCACCAGGCCTTCGATTGCAGGTGGGCTGACGAGCACAAAGAGTGTCGTCCCCCCGGCCGCAATCACGACGACGACTGACAATGTGTAGAACAATGTTTCCACGGCAAGTGCAGGCATGGTGTCGCTGAGCGGCGCGCGATCTTTCAGGTAGAGTGCCTTGACGGGTTCGCCCAGCGCGATGCTCAGTGGAGTGAGATTGCCGAGTGCATCTCCAGCCAGTGAGGCAGCCACAATCTCCCGGAGCCCAAGTCCATGCCCTGGAGGCATACAGCGAAGCCACGCGGCAGCACGAAGGATGAACCGTGCACCTGAGAGCAGCAGGATCCCCAAGAATCCCCACCCGATGCGGACGATGCCTGCCGTGACGTCTTCGAGCCCAACACGGTTGACAAAGAAGGCAAATAACGCGAATCCACCAATCGCGGTCAGTTTTCCTAAGAGGCTGGGTTGCTGACGTGGCGGCGGACTAGGCAAAGCGTTCATCAATGGGCGGCCGATCCGATTGAGACAGGCGGACGAAGCACTGACATAATCATGGGATGTCGTCGCTGTCGATTCAGTTACCTGTCGCCATCATTTTACTTGGCGGTGGACTCATCGCGACTTTTTCGGGGTACCGCCTGTTTCGAGCGTTACTGGTGTTGTACGGCTTTATCGGTGGTGTGGTGATCGCCTCATTACTTATTGATGGCCTGGAGACATGGATGGCGATCGGGGCCACGTTTGTCGGTGGTCTGTTGGGCGCGGCCCTTGTGCGTATTGTTTGGGTTGCTGGCGTCGCGTTGATTGGGGCTAGCTTGGCCGTGTTTGCACTGCATTTGATCATTGATGGCGACCCGAATGTATGGCTGGTCGTTGCGACCAGCATTGGTGGGGCCGTGGTTTCGGTGAAGGGGCGACAACACGTGTTGATTGCTGGGACAGCATTTGGCGGAAGCTGGACGGCGATCGTAGGCGGGATGGCACTTTTTCAGCAACCGGCTGCGCTTGCGGTGACGGCTGGAGATTTGTCGCAATTATTTCCGATGGCACCGCTGGCGGGTCAGATGGTCTTCGCTGTTGCGTGGCTCGCGGTTGGTGCGCTCGGTCTTATTGTGCAGAGTAAAGGCGGCGGTGGGCCGGTACGACCGCATGCTCAGAAGCACCAGAAATGATACGATTTCTGGCTGTGTTCCTCAGTAGCTCAATTGGCAGAGCATTCGGCTGTTAACCGAAGGGTTGTTGGTTCGAGTCCAACCTGAGGAGCCAATCCTAACTCCAGGCATTTGCCGCGGAATCGCTCGCTACCCTGTCTCGACCAAATATGACATGTTTCTTTTCGTGCGTGGTCTCTAATACCAAACAAGAGAGGACAACCGGTTCGCAATTGGCTCGTAAGGTTGGCGCCGAGTTCGTTGGTACGTTTGGTCTTGTCTTCTTGGGATGCGGTGCAGTGATGGTCGATGCTGTTTCAGGTGGACGAGTGACTCACGTTGGGGTTGCGTTGACATTTGGCCTCACCGTGATGGCGATGATATACGCGACTGGCCATATTTCCGGAGCGCATCTAAATCCGGCCGTCACCGTGGCGTTTGCGCTGACGAAGCGTTTTTCATGGCGTCAGGTGCCGTTTTATGTGATGGGTCAGCTGGCTGCGGCGGTGGCGGCAAGCTTACTCCTGTTGAATATTCTGGGTCCCGTTGCCGCCCTCGGTTCGACTACGCCTTCGGGGAGCTTGATGCAATCGATCCTATTGGAGAGCGTTCTAACCTTTTTTTTGATGTTTGTTATTGCGGCAGTCGCGACCGACGGGCGAGCGGTCGGTGATATGGCGGGGTTGGCGATTGGCGGTACCGTGGCACTCGCGGCCATCTTCGGTGGGCCGGTGTCTGGTGCGTCCATGAATCCGGCACGTTCATTGGGTCCTGCTTTGGTTGCTGGTCAGATGGACCAAGTGTGGATTTACATTGTTGGACCGCTTGCCGGAGCTATCGCGGGTGCCTGTGTGTATCAGTTGTTGCGGTGTGGCGGTGACGAAAAAACTGCCCAGGGATGCTGTTAGATTGTTCGTTGCTAGGGACCGTAGGTGAATTCAAGGATTGCACCTGGGTTAGCCAGTTCGCGCGTTGAAACTCCAGCGTCGTCTCGCGTCGGCCCCACGTTGTCGGTGACAAGATAGAAAGCCTTCCCATCCGGTCGAATTGCGATGTCGCGGTACCGGTTTGTGGACTTGAAGATCAGTGTCGGCGTTCCGATGACCTGGTCATGCGTTGCGTTGAGTGCGACTCGATATACGCCACCTCTGGTGAGGCTGGCGAGTAACAGCGAGTCTGACCATCCCGGCACGCCACTTATATTGCTGTAAATGTCGAGACCGGACGCAGCAACCGTGGCGGCGCCATTGGCGCTGAAGTTATAGTCGTTGCTGACGGAAAAGAACGTGGCGAGCGGTGGACGAAAGTCGGGATGCTGCCATGCCGTTTCTTGTTGACTGGGAACAGAGTCCGGTGGCTGGCGGACATTGGGCAAATCTTGGCATGCGGTTGGTGCAGACTCTGACCAATTTGCGTATACGTAGGCTTGATTATCTTGATGTCCGGCAATATCTGGCCATCCATAACTTCTGCCAGCTTCGATGCGATTGATTTCATCATCGGTGCTCGGGCCGTGCTCGGCTTCAAATAGTTGCCCCTCTGCGTCGAAGACAAGCCCCTGTGGATTACGGTGTCCGTAGCTATAGACGTGGCTTTGAACTCCATTGATTGTCGGGTTGTCGTCAGGAATCGAGCCATCAAGATTGAGTCGCAGGATTTTTCCCTGATATTTCGTCCAATCTGATCGGGAAATTTCATTTGCGGATGGGAGTACTTGAGCCAGAATTGGGTTGCAGCGATTCCGTTGCCAGTTGCCGCCTTGATCGCCGATTGAAAAATAGAGTTTTTGGTCAGGTCCGAAGATTAGGCGTCCTCCCAAGTGGTCATCGTGTGCTGGAAGTTCGGTGATGAGGTCGATCGGAGAACCGAGCGTCTTTTGTGTCGCATCATAGGTATACCGTTGGATTTTTGCGCGGACATCAATGCCGTCACCACGGTCAGTGTCATAGTTCCATCCTACGTACACGAAATTATGATCGGTTCCGCGGAGTAAGTCGGGATGGAGAGCCATGCCCAGAACGCCATCTTGGAGAACGGCTTGATAGGCATCAGGAAATTCAACGGCAACGGTTTGAGAACCATCGTCAGGATTGATGCGGAGAATGCGCTTGCCGACGCGCTCGGTCACCCAGAGATGGTCGTCTGGCCCCCAGATAATTTCCCAGGGAAAGTTGAGTTCCGATGTAACCACGCGCGTCGTGAACGTCGGCGTGTCGGTGGTTGCGACAGGTTCCTGTGCTGGAAGTTGACCAGCATTCGATAAACATACGATCCCGAGAGCGACCGCTGTTGTACTTCGCACCATCATGAAGTTCTCCTGTTATCGGTAAGCCAAGTCGATTCTGACTGAGCGAGACCTGGTAGCAACGTTGCGGCAAATGGGCAGTGTCGCCGCCCAGCTTTTTTCAGCGCCATATCGAAACGATAATACTCAAACGTAAGTATTTATAATGCGGTAGTCTGGATGCTATTGACGAAACTTTTTTTGGTAAATCGATGTCTGTGATGCGATGCAAGCATCCTCTGCAGTTTGCGATCCTGACAGTGCTGCTGGGCAGTCATCTCGGGGCGCAGTCGGGAATGCATTCGATTGTTGTTGAGAGTCCGACCATGGCTAGTGGTGAGACGATGTCTCGCGAGTACACCCCGGACGGCAGAAATCTCTCTCCCCCATTAACGTGGGCGAATCTCCCGGAAGGGACTCGAGAGATCGCAGTGATTTGCGCGGATTTCGGTGCTGGGAATCCTCCTCCGTGGGTTCACTGGATTATCTACGGCATTCCGGCAACAGCGCCCGGACTGCCGGAAGGGTTGCCGATTCAACCCGGGCAAGTGATGCCTGATGACATTGCAGGAGCGATTCAGGGTCATAACGGATGGCGGAGACCCTATTACCGAGGCCCGGCACCACCGCTGGGCACGCCCCATTTGTACCACTTCACGGTGTACGCCCTCGATGAGAAGCTTGACCTTGGACCTCGTTTGACACGGGAGGACCTTCTTGAAGCGATGGAAGGTCATATCATCGGTCGAGGGGAATTGGTGCCAGTGTATGAACGATTTGGTTCGCCGGAGTAACGCATGTGGTGAAAAGAAGGGTGAGATAAGTCATGGCCGGTGATCGCACGAAACGCAAAGACCAAACAGTTGGAATGACGCGTCGAGAGTTGTTACGCGGCGCCGGGGTTAGTGCGGCGGTTGGTGCGTCGACCTTGGGTGCTGTGACGTCGTATGCCAAGACCGCGCAGCAATCCGGGAATTCGGCGGGGTCTGAGGAAGCGTACGAACAGCTGACAACAGAAGAAGGCCAGTTACTGGAAGTTATAGCCGACCACCTGATTCCATCGGATGACAGTGGTCCGGGCGCACTAGACGCGAAGGCTGTTCGGTATATTGATCGAGCGTTGGGTGGGGCTCTGTCAGATTCGCTGGAAGTCTATCGCGCGGGTCTTGCAGCGTTTCAACGCTACTGCCGTTCTTCGCGAGGGGGCGATTTCATGGAGTTGCCTCATAACGATCGGATTTCCGCGTTGATCGACGTAGAGACTGGCGCAGCCACTGGAGCGGGTGCCGGTTTTGTGGGTAGTTCTGCCGCGTTTTTCAGTATGGTTCGCGGGCATGTACTTCAGGGGACGTTTGGTGATCCCTACTATGGCGGTAATGAAAATTTTGTTGGATGGGACCTGATTGGCTATCCCGGCGTTCGGACAGCGGTGACTGAGAACGATCAGCGGCGACTGGAAGCTGGAGAATTGCGTCCGTATCGTCGGTCCGCTTACGGCTGGGAGGAGTTTGAGAAAGCTACGGTGAGCGCCGCGAGAAAAGGACTGCGCCATGCCGACTAGGTTGCCGGGTACTGACGTTGTGATCGTCGGGCTTGGTGCGGCTGGCGGCGTTGCGGCACTTCCATTGGCAGAGTCTGGACTTTCTGTGGTCGGTTTGGAAGCTGGAAGTCGTCTCACACGAAAAGACTTTGCTCCGGATGAACTTCGCAACAACGTGCGGGCCTGGCCGTTTACCGTACAGAAGGCCCAACGTGAAATTCCGACGGTGCGCCCGAACCGATTAACGCCGTCTACTCAAGGGGCTATTCACCCAATGATGAATGGTGTCGGTGGCACGTCACTTCATTACTGGGCGCAGAGTTGGCGGCTGAACCCATGGGATTTCAAGGTTGTCAGTGAGATACGACGGCGATACGGGGTCTCGAAAATCCCAGAAGGATCAACTGTCGAAGACTGGCCGTTTGGCTATGAGGAGCTGGAGCCGTACTACGACCGTGTAGAACGCGAGATCGGGGTATCCGGACAGGCAGGGAACATCAACGGAACAATTGACAGACGCGGAAATCCGTTTGAGGGAACACGGTCCGATGCCTATCCGATGGAGCCACTTCGCTGGACGGGTTTCATTCAACAAATGGCGGATGCTGCACAGAATTTGGGCTGGGACCCCTTTCCTGGTCCTGCCGCTGTGAACACGCGGACCTACCAGGATCGATCAGC
>DTWD01000055.1 GCA_012963185.1 Acidobacteriota bacterium | reverse complement strand
GCCTCGCCCGTGTGCAGATTGCCGAATGCTTGAAATGAAAGTAAGACAAGACCGGGAAAAGCTAGGCCGTTGTA
Source organism: Acidobacteriota bacterium (assembly GCA_012963185.1). The sequence goes on along the minus strand of DTWD01000055.1, from coordinate 2,410 downwards.
TGTCGGAGTTTCCGTTACCAGTAGCGATTCAAACGGGTAGGGACCGAAGTAATCGGTGTAGGTCTGGATTGCACCCGCCAAGTCATCCAGCGTCTTTTGTCGATTACCGCGGCTAAACCCGCGGTGAGTCTGGTCTGCATAAACGGTTATGTTTGGTGGCGCGTCACGCTCCACCGCCGAGATATTGAACCTCCCGAGGTTGAAAGACATACCCGCGACGGGGTTCTCTGAAACCCAACGCATAATTCTGGTGCCGTCGATGGTTTGTTCGTCCACCAAACTGCCACCACTGGCCACCCGAAACCGTTCGGGTACCCGATAGGTTAAACGCAGGCGGGTGCCTGACGTACCGCGGGTATGAAGGTGGCTTGGCATCCAGTTCACGGCATCTTTCAGTACGTAGGTTCTTCCGTCTCGACGGTAGTCAATAAGTTCCCCTTCATAGGCGAGTCTGATGATGAATGTTTCTGTAGGCGCTACGGTTCTCGGCAGTACGATAGTCACAGAGGGTTCATGAAGATCCTCAGCCATCCGTCGGTCATGGGTGGCTTGTACAAAGTGAAGAGCGTCGCCGGTAAGTTCAACCGGTGCGTCGGGGGAGGGTGGGGTTCCTGCTAATAAGCTGGTGTCGTGGACGTTATCTGGGTTTGCCGGCACGGATGATTGCCACCTTATGTCGGTCACTTTCAGAACTGGCGACAGGCGGAGACGAATCGCATCGAGGGGCTGATGGGCTTCGAAAAGGAGTGCTGCGCTGGCTTTGGCATCACCATTGCCTTCCAGAGCCAGATCAACATCCGTCCGGAGAACCCTCACCTTTCGAGTCCATCCTTCCTGCTGTGGCTGTAATGGCCTTGGAGAGAGGCCTAGGTCTAGCGCATTCCAATCGTCGTCCTCGCCGTGACTCAATTTTCCTTCGACTTGAGGATTACGAGGGAATCCCTCAAAGGCTGCGCTTCTCATGGCGCCTTCGAAGTCCGACAGAGCGTGAAACCCCATCCACACATCTTGAGTGTTTCGTCGCCGGTCGAACCGAATAATCTGAACTTCTTCTCGCTCCAGAGGTTCGACGTTAATGGTGAGCCAACCGTTATTACGACTGTCAATTTGTGCATGAAAGAATCTTCTGATTGGTCGAGTTTCTTGCATCCGCTGTAGTGAAACCAGATCGACTAGGAGACGGCTGTCCGGATTGATTAATTGCTGTTCCAGGAGATTCTTCCGCCGGTCTCGCAACAGGTCTTTCGCTCGATCAAGATTCTCAGGTGTAATGTCATCCACCTGCTCACGGAGTTGTATTCCGGTGTCATCGCTAAACCAAAATACGAAGCGCTTGAAGGTTTCTTCAAGCACATCTTCACCATCGAGAAATTTTTCGAGTTGCTGATGTTCAACGCCGTCGGGAGGATAGCTACGAACCACACCTTCGCCAAGGAAGACCACAATCGCTATCTGGTCGTTGATTGGGCTGAGGGTATATAGCTCACCGTCAATCAGTTCAAAATCGAATCTGTCGATCGTGATACGACCGTTTCGAATCTGTCCTACCGGAACTAAGTCACCAGAAATTAATTGTTCGTACAGCGGTGGTTCGCTAGAGTCCTGAGTCTCACTCGCACCAAGAAAGGTCGTAACTACCGCCAGACCGCCAAGCAGCCACACGAGCGAGCTATGCCGAACGGTGGCGATTCTCATAAGGTCAACAAAGAACTTTGGCATATTCAGCGGGACACAACCTGGTAGAACTCAGCAGATTGTCTCAGAAATGGGCGACGGTTTGAAGGACAGAGTTTCTTGCTCCCCTCGTCAAGGGGCACCCTCAGTGGCAAGATTTCGTAGTCGGTCGTCGACCTGTGGTTGGGACAAGCTAACGGCATTCTGGATTTGTTGCGGAGGTGACTCTGATGTGAGTTGAAAATATCGATATCCGAGTGTAAAGGACCAAACGGTAGAGACCGAGTCGGCTAACAGCGCGGTTTTAAACAGTAGGCGCTCGTCTGGGTCAGTGATTACGTCATCCATAGTCTCTGGCGTCGAGCTGCTATCAAGACCCCACTTCTGGGCTAGGCCCGCATAAACTGGGAGCAGCCCTTCTCTGTAGTTCAGTGAACGGTTGAATTCAACAAGTAATTCGTCCGCTGTGTCTGCTCGCGTCAAACTGATAGCTACAAGACCCTCGCAAATATCGATGAAGGACGGCGAAGAAAATCCGTACTGGTCATAGTATTGCTGATAGAGCAGCACGCTGAAGGGTCCGATGGGAAGCCGACCATACCGCTGTTGAGCTTTATTGATTAGTCTACGCGTAGCTGCTACGTCACTGCCAGCCTGGGTTTCGAGAGTTTCAACAGGGCTGGATACAGTCGTAACGCTCACGCCGATGAATAACCATGCAATGCCGAGTGTGACG
>DTWD01000054.1 GCA_012963185.1 Acidobacteriota bacterium | reverse complement strand
GTCACCAGCTGTGTATGTTTCATGTTCTGCCGGGCAAGTAATCTCGACCACCTCCAGTCCGGGCGCGCATTCCAGCACCTGATGACGTATCTGCGGTGGTTGCAGCACACAATCCCCTTCTTCCATTACAAACGATGGGCCTTGGTCTTCGTACACAACCCGCACCCACCCCTTGTAACAGTAGATCATCTGGAATTCGATGTTATGAAAGTGAGCATAGTCGGCCACCGGCCCGCCCTCTAAAATCTGAATGTGCGACGCGATGAGGCGCCCGCCCTGCCGTTCCGGAATCAGATCTCGATAGCGCATCCCTGCACGACCCTCCCGCCAGAGGGAATTATCAGCATGTCGACACAATGAAAACGATGGTGCCGGGAACAACCGACGCCCTTCCTCAGCCTGCTCGACAATCTCAATCTTCGTTCCATTCGGGGCCAAAAACTTGCGATCGCTTCCAACGACCGCCTCTGCATCCTTAAGGTAAAGACACAACGAACCGGGTGTGCCCGAAGCGTCGCGCTCGAGACGGATACGAAGACCGTACCCCCAAAGGACAGCCCGAGTCGGGTCATCTGCCGGGGAAATACTGACGAGATCGAAGCCAAGTCGGCCCACAAAAAAGTCGAGCGTCTCATTTAGCGAGTTACATGGCAACACCATTTCCGCAACGGATGCGTCGTTAAAATCGCTGTCTTTCAAGCTCAACCGATGACTCTCACTATTCTCTGACGCAACGGGATCAACTGCCACTATTCGCACCCCATAATCGCGGGAAAAAGGGGGGATTTATTACCCAGCTGGCAGCGAGTTGCAAATTGTCTCTCTTCATGAAGGCTTCGGTCATCCCCAAATAGAATATTCTGACGGTATAGTAACGTGAACACGCTTCGATCCGCGTTGACATAAGTGGCAACGAACCTAAAGGAGGTAGCTCTGACGGGCTGCCGGGAGGCATTTTTAGATGGCAAACACAACCGGTCCCTGGGCCGAACATTATCCAGAGGGCATTGAGTGGTCTGCCCCGCTCGATCAATGCCCATTACATCGCTACATCGAGTCATCGGCCAAGCAATTCGGTGACCGCCCAGCGGTCGACTTTCTCGACCGAAAAACAACCTATGCCGAACTTGAAGCCCTGGTCAATCGAGCTGCAAAGGGATTGCAAGCGCTGGGCGCCAGCAAAGGTACCCGCATCGGATTATGCCTGCCCAATACGCCCTACTCAGTGATCTTCTACTTCGCCATATTGAAAATTGGCGCAACCGTCGTCAATTTCAACCCGCTTTATGTGGAACGGGAAATTGCGTTTCAAATCGACGACAGTGAAACCGAGATCATGGTCACGATGGATCTTGAGGTGATCTATCCCAAGATCGCAGCCATGCTGACACAAGCCCCGAGTCTAAAAACGATCGTGGTCTGTCCCATGTCGCAGATTCTGCCACCAATTAAAGGTTTACTGTTTCGAGTCCTGAAGAAAAAGGACATCGCGACTGTGAGAGAGAACCAAGCGGTTACGTATCACCAACTGATGAATAATGATGGTCATCCGGAAAACGTAGATATTGATGTAGACGAAGACATCGCAGTGCTGCAGTACACCGGAGG
>DTWD01000053.1 GCA_012963185.1 Acidobacteriota bacterium | reverse complement strand
TATGCCGACAAGTTCATGCTTGCAGGCGGCCATTGCATTCCGACGTGCTATTCACTCTGGATGATTCTCTATGAGGCACTGCGACGGCAGCACTTGGCGACTGGTGATGAACGGTTTTCGTGTGACCCAGACGTCGCGATTCTTCCGATTGATGCGCTCGGTTTTCGACGCGGCGCGGGGGCACTGGAAAGTCTTCTTGAGTCAAATGGTCTTGCTGACCATGCGCTTTTCGTGGATGCGAAAGGTCGAGGTATTCGTTCATTGTCGGGGCATGCCGAATCGATTGATGTCACGAACGATGTGAATGGAGGACCGTCTGGTATTGGCGTGGCGACTGCCGCGGGGAAAGCGGTGTTTTGGGATTACGTCGGTGCTCCGTCGGACCTAAAAGTCATGGCACTAGAAGGAGAATTCGCTCTGACGGAAGGTCATGCCCAGGAACTCAAAAACATTGCGTTGGCACAGCAAGTAGGTAAGCGGCTGCGGGTTCTATTGTCAGAGAACAATGCGGGAATAGATGACACGCTAGTTGGTGGAGTGATTAAACCGAAATATACCGACTACGACATTGCACAGCAGTGGGTGTCGTGGGGTTGGAATGTGTTTGCAGTCGACGATGGGAATGACTTCGATCAGGTCATTGCTGCATTTAAGGCGATGGAGGATTGGCCGGAAGACGATCGAAGACCCATGCTTCTCGTTGGGCCAACAACAAAAGGATGGTGGCCGGATGTTCGGGAAGGGAAGATCAGTGGCCACAAGCAGTTGATCAGTTATCCATCGCATCCGTATGCGTTCAAGATGAACGGTGAATATTTTGTGGCGTTGGCCGAAACGTTCGAGCAGAAATATGGTGTGACGTTTGAGGGGATCCGCGATGGAGTACCAACATCTGATGCGGACCGATTGGTGCAGTTCAAGACGAATGTCGATATTGTGATGTCGGTGATGGTACGGCGTGACGGGTTAGGTGCGTGGATCGCCGAGCGGGTCATCGACATTGCTGACTCGGTTGATCGTTCTCCTCAACTACGCATCGATCCTATGACGAACCCATTTATGGACGATCGTCTAAAGGTCGAAAATCTACCAGAGGCCAAGCAAGACGTGGTGGTCGAAAATCCGCACACGTCTGATCAGGTCCACCGACAGATCTCATTATTTCTTGAGCCGGGGCAAAAGAAAGGCCCTCGGCGTGCTGTGAGTGAAATTGGGGCCTGGCTGAATTACGTCACGAATGGTCGTTTTATGACCATGGCGGCAGATTTGTCCGGGTCGATCAATATTGAGAATGCCAATTTGCTTGGACATTACGACCCTGTTGATAACCCCTATGGAACTCGATTGAAAGCGGCAATCCAGGAAGCTGGAAATGCGTCGACGATGATCGGATTGGTAAGTCAGAATGCGTCTGTCGATCCGAAAAAATATGCCGGCGTATGGGGCATTTCCGGTACGTATGGAGCCTTTACGCCGCTGATGTACACACCGGCACGTGTGTTCTCCCAGATGAATCAGGATAGTCCATTTGAACTTGGCGTACTACATATTCTTGCGGGGCATTCAGGACCAGAGACTGCAGCTGATGCACGAACCCATTTTGGGATTTTCGCGCCCCAAACGTGGACACTGCTTCCTCGAGGGCAAGTGATTAACCTCTATTTTTGGGACTATAACGATGTCGCCCCTGGTTATTTCGCTGCCGTGCAAAAAGCTCTGAAAATTAAGGAAATTGGCATCATCGTGATTCATGTGGCCCGGCCAGATTTTAATGTGGCGGATCGGTCAACGTTCGCCGACACGGATCTGAAGGCAGCGGCGAAAGGTCTTTACCTAATTCGTGATTATGACAGTGCTTCCACACCCATGGGGACCGTCTTTGTGCAAGGCTCGAGTTCGACGATGAATCTTGTGAAGGTGTTGCCTCGTTTGGAAGAAGCAGGGATTAACGTTCGAGTCGTGTCCGTTATCAGTACGGAATTGTTTGACTTTCAGTCGAAGGCCTACCGCGATGAGATTTTACCGGCAGAGTCGCGGTTTGACTGCATGGTTGTCAGCACTATGACCAAACGTGTTCCGCCGATTCCCAATTTGGGACCCCTGACGGAAGAGTACTCGATGTACGCAGATTTTGATGACCGATGGAGAAGTGGTGGTCTGGAACCGGACGTTATTCGAGAGTCTCGATTAGACGAGGACTCAATTGTTGAGGGGATCGTCCGTTTTGCAAAGGCACGGGACCAACGGCTCGAACGACAGCGGAGTGCTCTGAGTGCGCTTACGTAGTCCAGACCCTCTTCAGACCTTTCCTGTGACCACAAAGTACATCGTGGTGGATGAACCACGCGGTATAGTAGGAGGCTTCTATGAATCAGCCTAGGCGTTATCGTATTGGTGCGGTTCACGCATTACTGAATGCGATTCCGACGACTCAGGCAGCGTTTGATCGAGGGTGGCCGGAGGCTGATGTCGCGCACCTACTTGATGGGTCCCTGTACCTCGACCGTAGCGAAGGCAACGTTGACGATACTGAACTCGCGTCTCGTATTGACCGGTTAATACGGTATAGCGAATCGACCGGCACAGAGGGCATTATTGTGACGGGTTCGTTTTTTGGTGAGTTCGCAAAGCAAGCCAGAACGAATGTTGATATCCCCGTCGCAACGTCGTTTGACGGGATTATCGAGAGTGCATTGGGACTCGAGCAGCCGTTGCATGTATTGGCGACGGCACCGGACTCTGCGACCTTCCTATCAGCGGAATTAGAACGTGAGGCGCAGTTTCGAGGCCAGGAAGTTTCCGTCTCCAGTGGGGCGATTGCTGGTGCGATGGACGCTTTAATTAGTGGAGATCCAGAGCAGCACGATCGCTTTGTCCTCGAGGCCGTTGGCGCCGTTGCTCAAGAGACGGTAATTCTCTTTGCCCAATTTTCGATGGAACGTATTTTGTCCGGAAGCGCCGCGATTCGCGCGGCGCCGGTCATTGGCCCTGCCAGCGAAGGCGTTGCGCGACTTCGAACACTAATCGCTAGTCGCTAGGTCGCCGCGGTTAGCGAACTGGATTCTCAGGACGCTACGAATAGACGACAAAAATACGCGTCGGCCGCAAAAGGCCGACCGACACGTATACAAGAAGCGTGTTCGTACTAGACACCCCGCGGTCTAACCTACGTCCAGTCCGCCACTCGATGCGATGTTCCTGATTTGCGAGGCTTGACTTGGGTTGGCGGCAATCAGTTCTCGGACCCGTCGACCGATCAACGCCTTATCTGAGTCAGACATGCCTGCCGCGGCTTCGGCGGCACTTTCGACTGCAGAAAAACAGTCGGCTTCGTAGGTGATGGAGCCGCATTCCGCGATCAGATTGGCAAGGATTGGCCCGGCGGATGATGCTATTCGCCCTGCTCCGCCGCCACCGGTGCTACCGAACCGTTCGGCTGCTTGTTGTAGCTCGGCCGCAGCCCCTCGACGAATGTTCGCGCCTTCTGTAGCGGCCTGGAAGCATGTGAATTCCGGCCGGTCTGCCCAACGTAATGGTGCGCAGGCGTGAATCCCGGCGTCCTTCGCAGCGGCCGCTACTTCGGTAATGATGGCTTCGTACTCTGCGTCGCCTTCACCGAAACCTGAAAAGTTTCCGAGGTCTCCGCTTGCAGCAAACAGGCCGTCAACACCGGGAAGCTTTGCAATTTCGCGAGCAGCTTCGACGCCTTCAAGGGTTTCAATCATGAGGATGAGCACAACGTTGTCATTCCACGTCTGACGATAGCCACCAGGCACTTCGTTCCAGATCTCACTCATTCCCTGCCCGCCGCCAGCACTCCGCCGGCCAATCGGTGGAAAATATGTCCAGTTGACGGCTTCTTGTGCTTCTTCAACTGAGTCGACGGTTGGCACAACAATAACGACGGCACCCATATCGGTAGCGTGCTGTATCTCACGTTCGTCTGCATACGCGACACGCACACCCGGTGCGGCCGGTCCAGGGCAGGTTTTCCAGAAACGGGAGACTTGTTCCCAGGTAGTCGCTTCGTGTTGCATCTCGACCCAGATAAAGTCGTATCCGGCTGCAGCCATTGCACAATAAGTGCGGGGATCAGTGGCCCTCACAGTACCGCCAATCATTGGTCCGCCATCAAGTAGCTTGCGCATGGCAGGGTTCCATATTTCTGCCGTTTCTCCGTCGGCCATCTTGAAGCGGTCTCCATATTCAAAGTCCGCCGCGACGAATTGCGCTACGGCATCGTGTGCCGGTGCGCCGATTAAGACACAGGTGAGTAACGTAATTATAGTGGTGAGTGTTTTGGTATTCATACTGGCATTTCCGTTTCCACGTACGTTC
>DTWD01000052.1 GCA_012963185.1 Acidobacteriota bacterium | reverse complement strand
TTGGCCCGCGGTGTGTTCTAAAAGTAGGGGCGTTGGTCCCGATTGCCGGAATTGTGCTGTGGCGATGCCTTCGGCGATGCGCTTTATTCCATCAGTCTCCGTGCTCGTAGTGTAGGCACCTGGGTGGAGAACAACACCTGCAAGACCGAGTTGATCGCCACGGGCGAGCTCGTCTTCTAATGCGGCAATTGATTTTTCTCTGAGTGTTTTATCCGGAGCAGCAAGATTGATGAGATAGCTGGCATGCGATACAGTCGAAAGGTTGAGGCGGGTAATACGCGCTCTAAACTCTGCGATGTCTTTATCGTCGAGTGGACGACCACGCCATTGGTTCGAATTTTTTGTAAAGATTTGTAACGATTCGCAGCCTGTCGCTTCTGCCCGATCGATAGCGCGCGTGATACCTCCGGCGATGGACAAGTGAGCGCCGAGTCGTGGTCCGATCATGACAAGGTATTTGAGCGAATATTGTAAGTGGCTTGCGGCATGGGCCAGTGGTGAAAGATCATTGATGTTTCATATATCGTAGCTATTCTTAAACTTATGAGTACAAATTCTTTTAATACCAAGCAATCTTTCGATGTCGATGGCGACGTCGAAATATTTAGTCTAAAGAAGCTAGAGGAATCAGGTTATCCGGACGTGGGACGCTTACCGTATTCCCTGAAAATCCTGCTTGAAAACATGCTACGTCGAGAAGATGGGAATTCGGTCAAGGCCGATGACATCGAGGCATTAGCTCGTTGGAAACCCGGTGTTTCCAAAGAGATTGCTTTTATGCCGGCGAGAGTGCTCCTGCAGGACTTTACCGGTGTGCCGGTAGTCGTTGATCTCGCGGCGATGCGCGATGGGGTTGTGCGGCTTGGTGGAGATGCGAATCTTGTGAATCCAGTACAGCCGGCCGAACTGGTTATTGACCACTCGGTACAAGTTGATCATTTTGGCGTCTCGAATGCGTTCGAGTTGAATGCACAACTTGAGTTCTCGCGTAACCGAGAGCGTTATTCGTTCCTTAAATGGGGACAAGAAGCATTTAATAATTTTCGAGTGGTACCTCCCGATACCGGCATTGTTCACCAAATCAACGTCGAATACTTGGCGCGTGTTGTTTGCCGAGACACTACTGACGGTTCAACAGTGGCTTATCCCGATACTTTGGTCGGTACGGATTCGCATACGACGATGGTGAATGGGCTCGGAGTGGTCGGATGGGGTGTAGGAGGCATTGAAGCGGAAGCCGCCATGCTCGGCCAACCGATATCGATGCTCATTCCGGAAGTAATAGGATTCCAGCTTTCCGGAAGGCTTCCAGAGGGAACTACAGCGACGGACCTTGTATTGACGATTACGGAACGTCTTCGCCAATACGGCGTTGTTGCAAAGTTTGTCGAGTTTTTCGGTGATGGACTGTCGTCATTGACGCTGCCGGATCGGGCGACCCTTGGCAACATGTCTCCGGAATACGGTTCGACCGTAGCGGTTTGTCCAATTGATCAGATGACGCTTGATTATCTTCGTTTAACGGGACGTGACGATTCGCAAACGCGCTTGGTGGAGGCGTACGCTAAAGCGCAGGGACTTTTTGGGACTGGCGGAGAGGCACCGCTTTATAGCGACATCATTCAGCTCGATCTGTCTACGGTCGTGCCGTGCATCGCGGGTCCAAAGCGTCCACAGGATCGTGTATCCCTTCATCAGGCTAAGGAACGGTTTAAGAAGGTGTTGGACGATTTGTCTGCGGGCCATAGCGCGCCAGTTTCGAAGGGTGAGGCTGCATCTGACACTGGGGCGGAACTGGAAGATGGTGCAGTTGTTATTGCGGCTATTACAAGTTGTACGAATACGTCGAATCCAAGTGTGATGATCGCTGCTGGGCTTGTGGCTCAGAAGGCTGTGGCCTGTGGATTGAAACCCAAGCCTTGGGTCAAAACTAGCTTGGCTCCAGGGTCAATGGTGGTGACTGAGTATCTTACTGCTGCCGGGTTACTTGAACCGCTTGCTTCGCTCGGGTTCGGACTTGTTGGTTATGGCTGCACGACGTGTATTGGTAACAGTGGCCCGTTGCCAGAGGACGTCGCAGCAGAAATTCAACGGCGTGACTTGGTTGTTACATCTGTGTTGAGTGGTAATAGGAATTTTGAAGGACGCATCCAGTCGCTTGTACGTGCCAATTATCTTGCTTCACCCCCGCTCGTGGTCGCGTATGCGCTGGCCGGTCGCATGACGACGGATTTAACGACAGAGCCACTTGGCAAAGATACGGCAGGTCATGACGTGTTCTTGAAGGATCTATGGCCGTCTTCGCAAGAGGTGCAGGAGGCGATGAGTGCTGCAGTTCGAACAGACCAATTCATTGAAAAATACAGCAGCGTTTTCGACGGCGACGAACGTTGGCAAGACCTTGCAGCGCCGACGGGTAAACTGTTTTCGTGGAAATCTGATTCAACATACGTTCAGACCCCGCCGTTTTTCGATGGCATGACGGCGGATCCCATACGGCCCACGGATATAACGGGTGCACGGGTTCTTGCTCTGCTCGGTGATAGCGTGACGACCGACCATATTTCACCTGCTGGTGCGATACCGGCAGACGGACCGGCTGGAAAGTATCTGGTGTCCAGAGGTGTGGACCCGAAAGACTTTAATTCTTTCGGTAGCCGTCGTGGTAACCACGAAGTGATGATGCGGGGCACGTTCGCCAACATTCGGTTGCGTAACCAACTTGCCCCGGGAACGGAGGGAGGTTGGACTAGGTATCAGCCTGATGGTGAAGAGATGGCGATCTACGACGCTGGTATGCGCTACAAAAAAGAAGGAACGCCCTTGATCGTTATTGCTGGCAAGGAGTATGGCTCAGGGTCGTCTCGTGATTGGGCAGCTAAGGGGACCATGTTGCTTGGTGTCCGCGCGGTGATTGCCGAGAGTTTCGAGCGTATTCACAGAAGCAATTTGGTGTTTATGGGTGTACTGCCTCTTGTGTTTGAGGAAGGTGTTACTGCTACGACGCTTGGTTTAACGGGGCAAGAGTCGTTTTCCTTGTCCGGGATTAGCGATAGTCTTTCGCCGGGGAGTGAGCTTCGCGTTGTGGTGACGCGTGAAGATGGAACGGCGACGGATTTCGTTGTGACTGTTCGGATTGATACTCCAGAAGAACTGAACTATTACCATCACGGTGGAATCTTACCTTACGTTTTGCGGCAACTTGCAGCGGCGTAAATTGTTAGGTCTATTTTTCGAGGAGGGCGCTGATGAGCCTGAGTGCAAGCAAGCGCTGGTGGCTCGCCGCGAGCGGCGTAGTTTGGATTATGAGTACATCGACAATCGCTCAGACAACGAGTAACACTCCGCCACAAGTTGAATGGAATCTTGCCGAAATTTACGGGAGTCTTGATGTTTGGCAGCGCGAAAAAAGTCAACTTGGTGGACGTGTAGCTGGACTCGCGTCTTTTAAAGGTCGTCTTGGAGAAAGCGCGGAGACGCTGGCGGATGCACTTGACGCGATCAGTCAGGCCGAGAAAGACGTTGTTCGACTCTATGTCTATGCGTTTCTTGAAGCTGATGAAGACCGTCGCGTGTCCGAGGCGCAGGAGCGTCGTGGTGAAGCAGCCTTATTGTTGGCACAGCTCGAACAAGCGGTTAGTTTCGTGTCTCCGGAACTACTGAGTGTGGGGTCTTCTGTAATTGAACAGTACCTCAACACTGAACCGCGGTTGGAAAAGCATGCGTTTAACGTGCGAAACACGCTACGACAGGAACCGCACACGCTATCGGACGAAGCGGAGTCGGTTATTGCGGGAACCAGTTCGATGCGACAGGGCCCCGAGCGAATCTTTGCGATGTTGTCGAGTTCGGACATGGTATTTCCAACGGTTACGCTTTCTACCGGTGAGAATGTACGACTGGATCAGGCAGCGTACGGTAAGCATCGAGCCTCGCAGAACCGGAGTGACCGGAAATTGGTTTTCGATACCTATTGGCAAGCATGGAAATCTTACGAATCGACACTCGGTCAAACGCTGGACACGCACGTCAAAGCCCATGTATTTGAAGCCACGGCGCGGAAATATGATTCGGCGCTCGATGCTGCGCTTGCCGGTCCAAATATTCCGACGGATGTTTATCGTAAGTTGATTGATGCAGCGCATCGACACCTGCCGTCACTTCATCGCTATTTCCGTTTGCGGCAGAGGATGCTCGGTCTTGAGGACCTGCACTATTACGACATCTATCCAACATTGGTCGCAGCGAGTCGCTCGTTCGACCTTGATGAAGCGAAGATCCTGTCGCTAGCGTCTGCGGCGCCGCTTGGTGACGATTACATCTCTATGCTTCAGACAGGATTTGCGGGCGATTGGATGCATGTTTATCCACAGCAGGGGAAGGCTCCAGGTGCGTACATGTATGGGGCTATCTATGATGTTCATCCCTACCTCCTGCTGAATTTCAATGGTGAATACGAAGACGTATCAACATTTGCTCACGAATGGGGACATGCGATTCACACGATGTTATCGAAGCGGGCCAACCCATACGAAACATCCAGTTATGCCACATTTACGGCTGAAATTGCATCGACGACCAATGAAGTGCTCCTACAGGAGCACATGCTTGCACAGGATATCTCTGACAACGAGCGTCTGTTTTACCTCGGCACCGCACTTGAAGCGGTGCGTGGAACATTTTTTCGGCAAGTGATGTTTGCCGAATTTGAACTAAAGATTCATGAGCTTGTTGAGCAAGGGGAAGCCCTTACCGGCGATAGGATGAGTGAGACCTATGAGCAGTTGGTGCGGGAGTACCATGGTTCGGACAGTGGTGTGCTTACGTACGACCCCGCGTATGCCATTGAATGGGCTTTCATCCCACACTTTTACCGCAATTTTTATGTCTTTCAATACGCGACCTCAATCGCTGGCGGCACGATGTTTGCTGAACGGTTTCTGACTGGAGACCAGCAAGCCCGGGATGACTACTTGGCGGTTTTGTCTTCGGGTGGATCACGTTATGCGTATGAACTACTGCAAGAATACGGTATTGACCTGGCTACGGATGCGCCGTACGACGCACTCATTTCGCGCATGGATCGTGTTATGGATGAGATCGAGGTAATTCTCGATCGCCAAGCAAATTAGCCTAAAGGTTTGCTGGAATCAGTAACATCGCAATTACACTCGTAATCCCGCAGACGATGGCTACAATTCCGGTGTATCCGAGGACGTCACCGAATTTTAACCGCGTGACTGTCAGTATAGGAATCGCCCAAAACGGTTGAATCAGGTTTGTTGTCGAGTCTCCGTACGCGTACGCCAGAACTGTCGTCGTGGCCGACACACCGAGCTCTTTTGCTGCTGGTAGTAGATATGGCGCTTCGATTAGCCATTTTGAGCCCGCTGACGGCACAAAGATATTCATAAATCCTGAGTAGACATACACCACAAGTGGAAAGGTTTCGGTCGTGGCGAACGTGACAAACAGTCCTCCAAGCCAGCTGCCAAGCTCGGTGTTATTGATAACGCCAAAAATTCCGGCGTAGAACGGGAACTGGAGGATGACCCCAGACGCTGTTCGCGCACCGTTCGAAAAGGCGCGGACTAGGTTGGACGGTCGCCCTTGGAGGAGAAGCGCCGAGACAAGGAAGACGGCATTGTACGCATTGATTGTCCAGGTCGCCCCAAATCCTCTTGTGACCATCGAGTATCCCAATGGATAACCGATAAGGATCGCTGCCAGGAACACCCATCCGCGAAATGACTCCATGCGGGCCGCCGGGGTAGTGGCTGGTTTATCCTCCGGGAGGCTTGGAAGCATGCGGTCGATCTCATCGCTGGTGAGCGTTTGGGCGTTCTGTCTGGGGTGAAGAATTACAACCGTTGCTAGGGCAAGGCAAAAGATTGTACTGAGATAGACAAGGTTAAACGGGATAAAGAGGCTCTCGGTGACTGGTATGAGTCGGTCGATGATTGGTGGTCCGCTTGAAGGCTCAAGCAGTGGATTTCCCGGTGTGGCAAGGATAAGTGGCGCTGACCCGGACAATCCGCCATGCCAGACGGTTCCGAGACCCAGATATGCCGCCGCGACGATTACTCGGATGTCCGCCTTTGGATTTCGGCGTGCAATGAACGGAACAAACAGCGCAGAGGCCACCACGCTCAAAGCCCAATTAAAATACCCTGTAACCATTGAGTAAGCTCCGATTAGCGCGATGGCTTGAATAGGGCTGTCTTTATTTGGTCTATCAGCAAGCCAATCGAGAAATCGAAATACTGGTCGAGATGAGACGCAGGCGTGAGCCGCGATCATTGCAATTGAGAATTGCATCGCTAACTCCAGTAGCTCCCATATTCCACCACCCCACGCCAAGATTGATGCATTGAGGCTCGCTCCGGCTCCGAGCATCGCGAGCAGGATTGCCAAAACCGTCAGAATCATACAGACGACCCAGGAGTCTGGAATCCATCGCTGCGTGAAACGGCACAGCCGATCGCCCAGGTCGCCGACCACACTAATGACGCCGCCTGAGGATGAGGAAAGCACGAGTTCTTAGGCCGTCGCCTGCCGCGGGTTCTTGGCCACCATCAATGCGCCGAGTGCAACGAGCGACAGCATCGACGCGCCAAAGAACGCCAAACGGTAATCACCGAACGTATCGAACACGAGCCCGGCGAGTGGCGCTGCGACCAGCGCCCCCGCGCCCCAGGCTAGAAACAGCAAGCCGTAATTCACGCCCAGGTGCCTTGTCCCGAAGAAGTCGGCGGACGTTGCGGGGAAGACAGCCAACAACGTCCCGTAGCAATAGTAGACGACAAAGATGCCTACGGCGAAGGTGAGGACAGTCGACCCAAGGAGATACAGCAACGGCATGGCAACTGCCGACACGAGCACCATGAGGCGAAGCACGTTCAAACGCCCGATCTGGTCAGATAGTAAGCCTGAGAGGATACGGCCGCTCGTGTTACCGATGGAGCCAATGACCAGGCCGATGAGAGCAACGCTACCGATTCCGAGCTGGGTGCCGAACGGCACGAGCTG
>DTWD01000051.1 GCA_012963185.1 Acidobacteriota bacterium | reverse complement strand
CCGACATATGTCGAGGAAATACCGACAAAGCGGTTATCAGGACGATGAAGAAGCGCGCTCGGAAGCGCGCTCGCCAGCGCGGCAGCCTAAGGGCGATGGCCGGCCACGTCGCGGCTATGGTCCGCGTGAACCTCGGAAAGTCAACATGCCGAGCTTTCATGAAGCGACCAAATGCGCTCGGTGTGGAGCTGCCCTATCTACGGCGATTCGTTTCGACAGCCAGTGTTCTAAATGTGCTGCTGATCTTCATACGTGTGCGCAGTGCGCGTGGTTCGATACCAGCAGTCAATTTGAATGTGCGCAGACCATCCCGAAGCGTGTGTCGCCGAAAGACGTACGGAATAGCTGTACGCTTTTTGAGGCGGTCGTAACAATCGAGAGAGAAACCCACTCTACTAGCCACGGAAATCCGACCACGGCCATCTCGTCTGAAAATCAAACGAATTCCACAAGCAGTAATAACGCCCGGCAGGCTTTCGACGACCTTTTTAAGTAGACAGGCGTTTCCTTTATGGAAGTCTATAGCGCACCGTCCGATATCGCAGCGCGACTGGCAGCCGTGGCCGCACCTATTCGGCTAGTAGTTTTTACGCAAACGTTTGGTTGTGACACGTGTTACGAAGCCAGACAGGTCGCTGATCAAATGGCCAGCCTTTCTGACCAAATTACGGTCGAAGAGCATAACCTTGTGCTCGATAAAGATGAGGTTGCGAAATATCAGGTCGATCAAGTTCCAGTAATTGCGGTAGTTTCAGAGCGGGACGTCGGCATTCGTTATTATGGTGTCCCGGCCGGCTTTGAAGTTGAATCGTTGGTTAGCGCGATTGAGGTTGTTGCAGGTCTTGCACCGGCGGTAAGTGTGTCAACGCAGTCCTTGTTAGATGTGCTTGACCGGGATGTTCGCATTTCTGTCTTCGTTACACCCACGTGACGTTTCTGTCCCCAGGCGGTCAGCCTGGCATACCGACTTGCCGCGGCAAGTTCGCGTATAACAGCGGTTGCGGTTGACGCGATGGAATTTCCAGACCTGGCTCGACGGTATCAAGTTACTGGTGTTCCGAAAACAGTGGTCAATGATGTCATCGAAATTATGGGGAGCAAACCAGAAGACGAATTTATCGCAGAAATATTACGGGCCACCGAATGAAGAGCATGCCTGTTTGTCGTGATGTACACCTCATTACAAAATGGCTGTGCCTCGGGTTCGTGGTGGGGTTATCGTATTTGGTTCTGTATGCGCAGCAGCCAACGGAACTGGTCTATCGACTGTCCTTTCCTACCCCGCAGCATCGCTGGTTGGCGGTGAATGTCGAGTTTTCAGACCTGACGAATGATCCGCTTCATGTCCGGATGAGTAGTGCCTCCCCGGGTCGGTATGCGCGCCATGAATTTTCGAAAAATATTATTAATATTGCTTTTACTGGCGTCGCGGGCTCAACTGCAACTGTCCAGCAACTTGGTTTGGGACACTGGGAAGTAACGGGCCATGGCGGTACCGTACTCGTCCAGTATCGTATTTTTGGCGACCGAGTTGATGGCACGTACCTGGGCATTGACTCAACTCATGCGCATCTTAATCTTCCAGCGACACTAATTTGGGCGGAAGGTCTTGAGGCACGGTCGGCCCGCGTGATTCTCACGCCGCCCCCGGACGCAGTGGACTGGAACGTCGCCACACAGCTTTTTCCAACAGCCGACCCATTGGTCTTTACGGCACCGAATCTTGCGTACCTTCTCGACAGTCCAATCGAATACGGTCCATTTTCAGCGCGAATATTTAGCGTGCGCGACCCGGGAGTTCCCACATATCAACCAAGCTTCCGCGTAGCTGTTCACCACAACGGTAGTAGCGAGGAACTGGATATTTTCACGAAAGCTGTTGAGCGGGTCGTGCGTGAAACAGTGGCCATTTTTGGTGAGTTTCCTCGATTTGAAACCGACACTTACACTTTTATCGCTGATTACTTACCGACAGCTAGTTTTGACGCAATGGAGCATCGCAACAGTACAGTGCTAACGGCTGAAGGCGGGATTAGGTTGCCCGCCGATCGAACAAACCGGTTGGGGGCGGTAGCGCACGAATTCTTTCATGCGTGGAATGTTGAGCGGATTCGACCACGGTCGCTCGAACCATTTGATTTCACCGGTGTCAATATTTCTGGTGATTTATGGTTGGCGGAAGGCGTCACGAATTATTACGGCGCGCTAGTACTGCAACGTGCTGGGCTTGTGTCACTAGAGGCAACGCTTGATCGTTTTTCCCGTGTCATTAATACAACGACACACGGCGCTGGCCGTCAACTTCGGTCTGTCGTTGAGATGAGTCAAATGGCACCGTTTACAGATGCAGCGACGGCCATTGATCCAACGAATTTTGAAAACACGTTTATTTCGTACTACGTGTGGGGTGAGGCGATCGGGTTGGGTCTCGACTTGGCGTTACGCGAGTACACGGATAATCAAGTGTCGGCCGATGATTATATGCGCGCGTTATGGCAACGGTTCGGTAGACCTGGGGGAGCGATAGCTGGGGTGGTTGATTATCCCTACAGTTCCCTCGAAGCTCGTGAGGTTCTGGGCGTAGTGGCGCGAAGCGATGCTTTCGCTAAAGATTTTTTTGCGCGCTATATCGATGGTCGTGGCATCGTTGATTACGAAGCGTTACTGCGATCCGCAGGTATTGCTACCCAACAGATTAACCCGACAGGTGCGACGCTTGGAGCGAATGGGTTTGACGATAGTTTACGCGTTGTTCGGATGACGCGATATGGCAGCCCATTGTATGAGGCCGGTATTAATAAAGGGGATGTCATCACATCCGTCGACGGTAGGCGTGTAGTGTCACCATTTGATATCGAACGTCTGATGCAGGATAAGCGGCCAGGCGACCGACTATTAATTGAATTTCGTCGTGATGGGACATTACGGCAGACCACGGTTGAAGCAATGGCTGATCAGCGTATTAAATTAGTGGCCCTGGAAACCATGGGCATGCCGGTGTCAGTTGCACAGCGTACTTTTCGCGAGAGCTGGTTGGGGAGTCACCAGTAACCAAAATTAAGCTTGATGGGCCATCTTTTCAGTGAAATGGCCCATACGTTGTTACTCACGTTGTTCTATTGATGTACCTGAGAGCACAAAATTTTGATTTAAGAGGGGTGGACATCGATGATGTCGACATCGACCCGCTTTGACTTTGGGGGGCGACGGGAACCACCGACTAACATCGAAACAAACCCCACTAATCCTGCACCCAAAATTGCCCACCAAAATGACGACACGATAAATCCAGGAACGAGCCATGCGGCAATTGAGAAAGCTGCGCCGTTGACGACAAAGTAAAAAACACCAACCGTCATAAAGGTGAGCGGTAAGGTCAGTAGAACGAGTACGGGTTTTACGATGGTATTAACGAGTGCGAGGACAACAGCACCGACCAGAAGCGCAGGGATGGACGTAATCGTTACACCAGGCAAGACCCACGAAACGACTCCTAAAGACAGTGCTGTTGTAAAACAGCGCACGAGAAATGGTTGCATCGGCATTCTCTTACTTTGTAGTGTTTGAAAAGATTACCCCGGGCGCCAGTTTACCTGTCGGGTCTAATGCGGACTTCACAGCTCTCATTTGCGCAATACCTTTGTCACCAACAAGTTGACGCAGCAATTCTTGTTTGATCGGATTCCGTCCGACACCGTGTTCGGCGAGTGGACTACCACCCAGCCTGATTATTTCGCGACCGCATTCAAGTATCGCATCTTTGCCGCGGGCGACATCTTCCATTGACCGTGGAATAACGTTCGGATGAACGTTTCCGTCTGATAAATGCCCTCGCCGTACCGCTCTAGAAAGCGGGCCGAGGTAGTGTCGCTGCTGGTGAGTTGGGCCAGATCTATGAAGGTGAGCTCCGTTCTGAAGGGGCAACCATATCCAATTTTTTGCCATTAGGTGCAGTAGCGGTTGGGCGAAAATGGAGGCTCTGGGGTGG
>DTWD01000050.1 GCA_012963185.1 Acidobacteriota bacterium | reverse complement strand
ATCCGCCGCGTCATGAACAACCTAATCTTCATGCGGTGACAGGCCTTATTACAAATGGCCGGTAGCGACGAAACCCCTCTGGACGGATTAATTCGTTGCGTCAATCCACCTAGACCAGGCGGTTCCCTCTATAGCCACCAAACGAATCACCGAGCCGCTTATCGCTGTTGCTGTTGTCTCGCCGCCGCCTCTGCGGCCTGTCGTTCTTCAAGGCGTGCCCCCACAAGCGTGTTGTAAAGCCCGTAATTCCCCTCGTGACACCCATGCTCAAATAGCGGGCCACGTGATCTCGTCATGAGCATTTCCGCCGTCCATGGCGCATCCCACGTCCCGCGATCCTCAACCGTAAAGTTATAGGTGATCGCGTCGTCGCCAGTTCTCGTGAAACGCTCTATAACGCGCATCTGATCACTCGATCCGCTAAAAGGATTCTTCCCATTAAAGTTCGTCGTCTCGACCACTAACGTCTCCCCGTCCCACCGACCTCTCGGCACACCCATCCATTGTCGGGCTGACGCGGAAGGATGCTCACGATCATCCAGCGGAATAATCCGAGCGTCATGAATCATTTCCACAAGAATCATCACGTAGTCACGATTCTGAACAATTTGGTAGTTACTGTTATAGCCAGCGTTCATCATCGGGGGACCAGCGCCTCTCATGATGATGCACCGATCATCGAGTTGGTTCGCCTCCGCCGAATCCCACCGACCAATACCTTCGCGCGCAACCGCAAGCTCTCGTCCTCGCTCCTGCCCTTCCACATTCGTTGGCGGAAGTCGGCCTGTCGCCGGGTCAACGATCAGCGACGTCCGTCGATTGCGTGCAAAATCGGCTTGACTACGGTCAAGGCCAAACTGGGTAAAGTCGTAATGGACATCAGGAATCGTTCCTGGCGTCGTCTGCTCAGCCTCGCCCTGTGCCCGTCTTTGTTCCAGCGCGGCAACTTCTTCATCCGTGTAGAACGCAGACTCCACACCCTCCGGTCGTTCTAACGGAACATACGTTTGATTTGACCAAAATCCCTGCAGATCAGGATGTCCGTCAGCCGTTCGAGGCACCGCGTAGTCGGCCCCAGGCTCCTGGCCGATCACGGACATTCCCGCCAGCGACAGGACCAACACAACGATCAGGGTTATTTGACCATTCCGTCTTCCCGTGACGCGATTAGCCATTAGACAACTCCTGTTCATGTTCCAGCCGAGTGTTCCATTCTAGCGTTGTCACACGCTACATTACTGCGCAGAAGCCAAGTCGTGCATCTCTAAGGCGGCACCGAGTATCAAGGCACCACCGCGATCATCGGCACCATTGACAGCGGTCCGATGAAGATAATGATCCAAGGTCGGACCAGACCCTGTACTGATACACACGTCAACGAGTGTCCCGTCTTCCACCACGTGGCTCAGAATACCGCGCCACCCTCGTTCGATCACGGGGGCGTAACTCGTATCGAGCCAGCCGAGACGCAGACCGCGCGCCATTGCCGTCACCGTTAACGCCGTCACACTGGTTTCCCGATAGCTCCCCTCCACGTCAACAACCTGCCGCCACATGCCGTCCGGCCCCTGAAAATCGCGCATACCCGACATATGCTGCTGATAGATCTCTAATATTCGGGCTCTCCCTGCATGGTCATTTGGCAACGCCGTCAGCAACTCTGCCAGTCCAACCGCCGCAAATCCATTCCCTCGTCCCCACGCCGTCGGCGCATCAGGAGCATGATGCCAGAGACCAGTCGGCTGCTGCAGCAGTCCCGCGTACCGGTTTACTAAACGAACCGCCGCCGCCAAGCCGTCCGTATCACCGGCTCGTGACGCGGCAATCGTCCCGAGGAAAATATCGTCACTCCATCCCGAGCCATACACCGGTTGTCCAGGTGCCAACTCCTGAGCGGCCAACGACACCCCCTGCTCAGCCAGTTGCTGCGCGCGATCTCGATCGACCTGGTCAAAGCGCTGCAGTTCACTAAACACCATCGTCCCAGCAAGACCCGCAAAACTAATCCGTTCGCCAACAAGTGGCTGCTCACCGCTCACCCATGGATCCACTTCTCGCAACACCTTGGCTATTAACGCCGGGTCGCGAACGAGACTGGCCAGCCGTAGCGTATGTACCCATGCCACCGACGGGATATAAGCCATGCCCGCCGTGTCAGGGTAACGCTCTGCCAACAGGCGGGCGATGGCCAACGGCTCACGCACAAGGCGTCGCTGCACGT
>DTWD01000049.1 GCA_012963185.1 Acidobacteriota bacterium | reverse complement strand
CTGGTGTCCGAAAATCTAGTTTGACAAGGGAATCAGCAAATAGTGCGGTTTCATTAGTTTCGGAAATGTCAGTTTCGTTGGTTAGAACGTATTCCGTTGCCACGGAGCCGACTCGGCGGGCGATGCTGTCATGGTCATTGGTGTTAGGCTGTAATGTCTCGATTGGGTGCAGTACTACGAGGCGTAGTCCGAGCGGATTTTCGAGGATAAATGTACTTGCGCCGCCTAGAATCCGCGTCAGTGGTAATTCCGTTGGACGGCCTGTCCAGGCTCTGGCTGTGGCTGTTCCATCGTAGATGGTTGTGGAAATGTGGGGATAATTCCCTGTTTTTGAAGTACGAGCCAATTTGAACAACTGGGTGCGAGATTCACGATTGCTTTCTGTGGTTAGCTGACTTGCTGTTGTGGGATCAGTTGCCAGGCGCTCTGAAGTGTTGGTCAGGAATCTGGTGAGTGCTTCAAATTCCTCCTCTGTCTGATTTTTAACCCGCTCAAAGGTGGCGTTTTGAGTTAGGCCGTAATAGCTCCATTCGAGAAGATATCCCGCTGAAAGCGTAGCAGTGGTCGCTATGACGGCTATGCCAAGCTTGTGGGGCCATGTTCTGACGTCCGCGGTCATTACAGTTAATATTTCATTCTTTGTATTAATGAAAATAAAGCAAGTTTCATTCCAGTTGGTGCGCCTACTCAGAGCTAAGAATTGCACTCCAGAGGTGACGCATTGAGGCTTGAATAGGACGGCGGTGGTTGTTTCCAGGAACGATGATGCGACGAATATTAATTCGTGGTTGTAATGAGTCGCGCGTCAGTTATTCCATCGACGTGAAGTTGTTCTATGATCCGCATCGCGTGCCCGTGGCCAAGAGAATGTCCGATCCGGACACGCTGAAGCGTCCCTAGACGGGACCGACGACCCGCGGTCAAAAATGCCGGATAGCCTTTATCTCGTAACATGCTGACGGCCCCTTGTGCGGCGGCGGACCGGTCGTAGATCGCTACCTGCAGAGTAAATCGTCTGGCGTGGTAGATCGGAGGACTAGAGGGAAGCAAAGGCTGTACAAGGAATGGATGTTCGTTGTGAGGAATCACGTTGGGCGCGGGTAAGATGGGATGAAGAGGAAACTGTGCCGACAGTTGTTGGGGGCCGGTCGCGGATTTTAAAACCATTAACTCACCAGCCCTGGTTAAAAGAACTGTGCGATTCTTTTCCGGCTTTTCACGTTGTATGTGTTGTGGGGGCATTGCCAATTCATTGTCGGCCGTTAAGCGACCCATTGGACGCCCTGTCTCTGTATGGAACATTTGAATATTTGGCGCCAAGCCACTTAAAACGAGTGAGTTCTCGACGCGTATAGGTCCGCTTTCTGGTCTGCCTTGGAGCGGCATGCGCCAGCGTTGCGCACCGTTTTCTCGGTCGAGTGCTCTCACGATGTTGTCAAGGGATGTGACATAAACACGTTCTTCGTCAATCGCTGGTAATCCGTAGATATCTCCACCAGTTCTGACGTACCAGTCAACACGTCCATCATCGAGTCTAAGTCGATAGAAAAAGTTGTCCGTCGCACCGACGAAGATTGCATCGAGCGCCAGAATTGGTCCGGGGATACCAGTGAGAGTCTGTTCCCAGACATAATTTCCAGTCGATAAATCGAGTGCACGAATGGCGCCGCCGCCTTCACCTTCAATAGGCAGATAGATTCGATCGCCAGAAATTGCGGGGCTCGCGTTCATAGTATGGCCAATACGGCGACGCCAGATCTCCTGACCATCGGACGCACGAAAAGCCACTAACGTCGAGTCTCGCAGCTGTACTATGAGCCAGCCATT
>DTWD01000048.1 GCA_012963185.1 Acidobacteriota bacterium | reverse complement strand
TTGTGTGACACTTCTTGGCGTGTTTGCCAGTATTCCTGTCACTGCCGGGGAATCCGTCCCGACCTTCACCCGAGACGTAGCGCCGATCTTTTACGAGAATTGCGTGTCGTGCCACCGTCCCGGTGAGTTCGCGCCAATGTCACTAATTACGTATGACGATGCGCGTCCTTGGGCACGGGCTATCAAGCAGCGTGTTGAGACCCGTGAAATGCCTCCGTGGGATGCTGAACCGGGCCATCAGACATACGTGAACGATGCAAGCTTGAGCCTTAATGAGATTCAGACGATTTCGGCGTGGGTCGATGGTGGTTCGCCGAAGGGTGATGATGTTCACCTTCCCCGTATCCCGGAGTTCGCGGCTGAATGGACCATCGGAGAGCCTGACTTGGTACTGAGCATGATTGAACCATATGCCGTGCCTGCCGATGGCACAGTTCCGTATCTGTACTTCACGGTGCCCACTAAATTTAAAGAAGACAAGTGGCTTCAGGCTGTTGAACTGCGCCCTAGTGACCGTCGAGTGGTCCATCATGTGATTGCTACCTTACAAAGTCCTGACGGGGAAAAGGCTCCGTCTGCTAAGCCAAGTCTGACGCGCAGTCAAAAACGGACGACCGGGTCCCTTGGAGGTACGGTTCCGAACAAACTGGGTGTCGTCTATCCAGATGGTGTGGCCAAAAAAATTGAAGCCGGAACTGAGATTGTTCTTCAGATGCACTACACGACTATTGGTGAAGCGACGACGGACCAGACGAGCGTCGGTATGATTTTTAGTGATTCGCCTCCCAATCGAACGGTGGGTGGTGGCCAAGTGATTAATGCGAGATTTGAGATTCCCGCCGGAGCCGAAAATTACGAAGTTAGAGCGGAGCGAACCATTAAAGAAGATACGTATCTCACCCATATGACGCCGCATATGCATTCCAGAGGAAAATCGTTTGCGTATACCGCGGTGTATCCGGATGGGACGGAAGAGATGTTGCTTAACGTGCCAAACTATCGCTTCGATTGGCAGTTGACCTATGAGTTCGAGCAGCCAAAGTTACTGCCTGCTGGAACCAAACTGGTGGGTGTGGCCCATTACGACAACTCAGCCAAAAACCGTGATAACCCTGACGCCACAGCTGATGTGCGATGGGGAGACCAGACATGGGAAGAGATGATGATCGGTTTCTACGGGACGGTTGACGCGGATAATGTCAACAAGGCGACAACCAATAACAACGAATAGTTTCGCGTTGGTATTTCTTTTTTAGGATTCGGCGGGTCGGGCATTGAGCGAGTGTCCGACCCGGTGCTTTGTACGACGACGCGAACATATTCTTGGCATACCGGATGGCTTATTTATTCAGTGTTGTCACGTTTGTCTGTGTGTCACTGCTCGCAACGGCGGCCGGTGCACATCCGATGGACACGCAAAATGCCGCTTTTGTTCAGGGCGTTGATGGTGCCGCTCCAGCACCATTTATGTATCTGGGTGCGAAACATATGGTGACCGGGTATGACCACCTGCTATTTCTTGTTGGGGTTATTTTCTTTTTGTATCGGTTGAAGGATGTGTTGCTCTATGTGAGTCTCTTCACACTGGGACACAGTGTGACACTGTTGGTCGGCGTGCTATGGGATCTTGAGGTGAACGCCTATGTGATCGACGCCATCATTGGATTATCAGTGTGTTACAAAGCATTCGAAAACATGGGTGGTTTCAAGAGAGTCTTTGGTTGGCAACCTGACACAAAGGTTGCAGTCTTGGTCTTTGGTTTGTTTCACGGGCTTGGCTTAGCCACAAAGTTGCAGGAATTTACAGTTAGCGATAATGGATTGGTGGCAAATATTCTGAGTTTTAACATGGGTGTGGAGATCGGTCAGGTGTTGGCGCTGACAGCCGTCCTTATCTGTATTACGTTTTGGCGAACACGGCTAAGTTTTACGCAGCATGCGTTTATGGCGAATAGTGTTTTGCTGGCCGGTGGCGTCATCCTGACGGCACAGCAACTATTCGGTTACGTGTTTTATCCCTAGACATGTCG
>DTWD01000047.1 GCA_012963185.1 Acidobacteriota bacterium | reverse complement strand
CAACAGCCGACAATATTGGCCGAGGCGAGAGAAATTCTGACAGTATTATCCCTTACCTAATGGGTGCGTCTGAGCAGATTATGCTCATTCGGAACTACCGTTTTCAAAATACGAAACAGGAAGGTAATGGGTCCAACACGGGAATTGAGGCCTATATTTTTGGTGAGCCACGGCCAGACGAGGCGAACTGGTGTAATGGCTGTAAGTTAACTCTCAAGATATTCGATAGCGTGATCGAAAATGCCGTGACCGATCCCATTCAGTTCTCAAATTCAGGTAGGAACTCCGATCTGTTGTATGAAATTAGAAACACGAGAGTTATTGGTGGTGATCCGCAACAGGGGGACGGTGGCATCTCGCTGAACTTACAGAGTGTTCCGGCGAGTGGCGGGCGTACAAAACTGTTGGTGGAGCACAGCGATATTATTTCGACGACGGGCTACGGTTTCTCACTGAACGATCGTGGTGGGGAAGGCGGTCATGCAGTTGTAGTCGATCTTGGAGGTGGCGTACTCGGCAGTCTCGGAAGAAACCGATTTGTCGGGAATGAAAAGGGTGCGATGCGGGTGTCTCAGAGCCGGATCACCGCGGCAAACAACTGGTGGGACGGTGGTAAGCCCACAATTTATGATGGTGAGGATCGGCCGGCTGATGATAGAAATGTATTGGTTGAACCTGTGTTAAGTGAAGATCCTCGCTAGAGAAGAATTGACTGAAATGGTTTAGCCGGTCACGGCTGACCACGGAGGTCGAAAAGTGGTTCCGCGGTCGTCATCGTTGACTGGTGTTGCGCGACTGCCTCGAGTACCTCTGCTAAAACGTCCGGCTGAGACTCGGAGACATCATACTGTTCGCCCGGGTCCACATTGAGATTGAATAGGAGCGGCGGATCGTGTTCTGTTCGAGGCGGTCCGAGCGTGTAGCGTCCTTCGGTCACGAAGTGCACCTTGTGCGCGTTGAGACGAAATGCGAAAAGCTCACCCATCCGGTAGTAGGCCATTGTGCGGCGCGGGCTCGACCCGTTGTCGAAGAGGACGGGACTGAGATCAACTCCGTCGATTAGCCGATCGGCTGGCACAGTACCACCGGCGACCGCTAAGACCGTGGTGAAGAGGTCCATGCTTGACCCGATGTCTGGGATCACATCCGGAGCTATTCTGTTGGGCCACCAGAAGATTCCGGGGACGCGCATGCCTCCTTCGAACGTTGTTCCTTTTCCGTCGCGCAAGAGACCCGCCGACCCGCCGTGTGTCTCGAATCGGGTCCACGGCCCGTTGTCGCTGGTAAAGACAATAAGCGTATTTTCTTCGAGGCCGGCGGTTTTGATCGTCTCAACGATCTGTTTCACGCTCCAGTCAAGTTCCTCTATGACGTCACCGTAAATGCCCGCTGCGCTGTGGTCGCGATACGCGTCGGAGACAAACAGCGGTGTATGGGGCATCGAATGCGGCACGTAGAGAAAGAATGACTGGTCTTGGTGGTCACGGATGAAGCGCACGGCCTCTTCGGTGTACCGTCGGGTGATTGTAGATTGTTGCGCCGGACGCTCGATCACTGTTTCGTTTCGCATGAGTGGCACGCGCCAGTAGTCGACGTTCGGGTCGAAGTAGGCTGCTCGATTATCGAGTCCTTCTGGCAAGTTCCAGTCCATGTCGTTCGAGTACGGGATTCCGAACCAGTAGTCGAAACCGTGGCGGGTTGGGAGATACTGTGGCAAATGTCCAAGGTGCCATTTTCCGATGATGCCGGTCACGTAACCCCTGTCGCCGAGTGCCTCAGCGAGCGTCACTTCGTCACTGGGTAGACCTGCCTGCGAGTCGGGAAAGAAGACTCCTGTTTGCCGGCCGAACATACCACTCCGCAGATGGAGACGACCGGTGAGAAGTGCTGCTGGGCTCGGCGAGCAGACGGGCGCCTGTGCGTAGAAACTGGTCCACCGCTGACCTTCTGCCGCCAATTGGTCGAGCGCCGGAGTTCGGATCGTCGGATGTCCGTAACTGCTGAGATCGGCGTAGCCGAGGTCGTCGGCGGTAATGATGATGATATTTGGTGGCCTGGTCGTGGGAGGCGTTTGGGCCAAGAGATCAGCCGTCATCGGACTCGGTCCTGCCAGGGCGACCATCGCCGCCGCAATCATGAGTAGTCGTTTCATTGTTTCTTGGCTATCGCAAACCGCTATGTGGATTTCAATCGCACGATTTCTATTTTACGTTTCGGTTATCACAGAAATAGTCATTCCATAAGCCTGCCATAACGTTACGGTTCTACCGTAATCTCCCCAATTGCCCACGGGTGTTCCGTGCAGTGGTAAAGAAAGGTGCCGCCACTGTCGAAGTTGACGGGCACTTCCATGCCTGGTTCGACTCTTTCTGTGGTCCAACTGCCATCTCGTGCTGCAATCGTATGGACGAGGTCACCATTATTAATAAAGCGCACGCTCGTACCAGCGGTAACCAAGGCACGAACCGGATTAAACCGGTGTTCATCCATTCCAAATGACTGAACGTCTAATGCCAAATTTGGTGTGGGACTTTCAATGTTTGTGGCAGTTTCAATGACGTTGGTCGCCCGTGGTGCCGGACGTGGTCGTTCGTAATTATCCCAAGGGTCAAGAACTGCTTCACCTCGCGCCGGAATAGTGCCGTCTAGCGTAAATGCCCAGACCTCACTCCCCATGGAAATCGTAACGAACTGATGCCCGGCAAGTTCGTACGAGGCTGCCGGTCCTGGCCGGACACGGCCGCCTCTCGGGCTCGTTCGAAATGTCCACAGGCGGTGACCGTTTTTCGCGTCGAACGCTTCTACCTGGCCCCCGGCTGATCCACGAAACATGAGTCCACCGGCTGTTGTTAATGGTCCACTAGTACCGAGGTATTCAGCAGGCACCTCATGTTTCCAGACGACCTTCCTTGTCTGAGTGTCGACTGCAGCAATAATGCCGACCGGATCAGGCAGAGTGAGCTCGTTATCATCCATGC
>DTWD01000046.1 GCA_012963185.1 Acidobacteriota bacterium | reverse complement strand
TGCGGGTAAACACTGGGCTCATTGCTCTTCCGGGCCTCACCGAAATGAGGTTCAGCGAGTGGTTACCCGAGGGGAGGTAAACACTAGAGCAAGAATCGGCATGTTTGAGATGTAACAAGAGTTCCAATCCAGCAGAATCTAATCGATAATGGCTGTATCGGGATAATCTCACATCGAAGGTGAGGTGCTATGTCGTGATGACACAGGAAGTTCTTACCTCCAGCTACAGTGTGCCAAGATGCGACTTGTACGGGAGATGCAGCCTAAGGGGGAGCGAGATATGACGCGACATCACCACGAGGGTATTTCAGCGGTCTTACCAACGCTACCGTTCTTAACGGCAGCAGCGAGTCTCGCGCTCGTTGAGGTCGGCTGCCGTCTTGGTAAGGTCATCCGGTCATCGTCAAAGTAAAACGCACACGATTCCGAACCATCATTTGCGCCTATACTGCGCCACTGGGGAATCGACAAATGCTATTCATTCGCTCAAACGGTACACGACGTGTGGTTGTCTTACTCTTAACCTTCGCATTCCTCGCCATAGGTCAGCAAAGAATCGAGGCGGACCACATTCAAACGGCCGCCTGTATTGCAGACGGAGGAAATTGGGATTCCAGTCAAGAAATTTGCAACAGGCCGAACAATATACTTCTTCCAGTTGTCTTAGCCCTTGCTGCCTCCGCCGTTTACGCGGGGTAACGATGACGAGGCAGATACTCCTGCAGCATCACGGTCTACAAGATCTCTCTCGGTGCAACAATCTTTCGATGAAAGCATCGTGACCAATGTGTCTGATTCTTTCCGGACAAGATTTGGCCGATCTGCACGTTTTGGAACCGCTGACGCTCGCTAGGCTAACGGTCACGACCACACCCCTCAAATTTCTTAATTTTTTGGCCTGTTTTTTTCGATCGTCGCCTCTAACGTGGTTGGCGTCAGGGCATGTGCCGCTACGTGGTCGTCAAATTCTGGTGACCCGCCAGTTCCTGAATCGATCGCGCTGACCCACCCCGCATCGCCAAATGCGAACAGAACGTATGTCGCAGAATGTGGACCCCGTGTGGCACCCCAGCTCGACGAGCTGCCTTCCGGCTCAGAATGGCTCACGGTAGCATCCTTCTACGTAAGTATGAACCTATCTCAATCCTTGCGCAGCGGCCTTCTCTTCTGCTCGCGCTCCACCGAGAATGCCCTCCATAGCGTAGTTTCCCTCATGGCACGCGTACTCGAAGATGGAGACGCGATCAGTGATCTGCGTCATGGGTCTCGATACCGTCCATGGCCGCGAAAATGTCTGCGGATCGTCAACCGTGAACTGGTAGTCAATTGTATTCTCATCAACGCGTGTGTAGCGCTCGATCAAATGGAGGGTGTCGCGAGACCCCTGGTAACTCGTCTTCGGGTCGAAGTTC
This sequence comes from Acidobacteriota bacterium, assembly GCA_012963185.1. The sequence goes on along the minus strand of DTWD01000046.1, from coordinate 1,005 downwards.
ATTGTCTCGACAACCAGCGTACTGCCCTCCCAGTGGCCACGGGAGTCACCCATCCATTGAGTAATGGTGTTCGGGAGATGTGGACGCCCATCCAGCGGGATGATGCGAGCTTCGTGGATGAGCTCCTGGAACACAACGACGTACTCGGGACTCTGAAAGATCTGGTAGTTGCTGCTGTACCAGCTTCCGATGCCGTTCCAACCCCGCGAGATGCAGCGCGTCCACGGTGTGAGGTCCTCGTAGGTGTCGGGCGAATTGGAAGGACCCCGCGTACTTCGCTCCGCCCTCTCGGCCGTCATTCTCGCCTGACCTTCCCGCGACAAGGGAGGAATCCTCCCCTCCGGCGGATCGATAATCAGTGACGTGCGTGTCAACGCCTTTCCGACGTCGCGCCAGAAAGCATTGTAATTGCCAACGCTCCCCTCTCTGGGAGGCAGGTCGAAGTTCGCTCGATTCGTCGCTTCCAGCGTCTCTGCTTCTTCGAGCGTTAGCGTGCCAAGTCGAGCAAGTGGTCCCTCCAGTGGTCGTTGCAGCGGCGTCGACGTTTGGCTGTTCCATTGCCCTTGCAGATCCGGATCGCCCCACGCGGTCATGGGGAACGTCCCTGCGTCCGCGGCGGAGGTCTGGGTCTGACCAATGGCCGGCCCCGCAGAAAACGACACGAGCGCGATCACTATGAACACCGCAATAAGATATCGATAGGTCATCGAATACGCTTCTTCACACAGACAACGCGATCCAATCTTCCATGGCGTCTAGCCTACCGTGGGACGCCGGGCAGTTCAACGTTGACTTGACAGTGCCTGGAAGCGACCTCATCCTCATAGCAAAAAGGGAGGTGTCCGATGAAACGATTCACCGTCGCGTTCGGTGTGGTTCTCGCTATCGTAGCACTCGCACCGCTTGTCGGAGAGGCACAGGAACGCGTGAAGGCGTTTGATCGCCTCGACGGTCCGCGGATCGCGCTGCCGGACGATCCGGGAGGAGCGAGCGAGATGAGACAGC
>DTWD01000045.1 GCA_012963185.1 Acidobacteriota bacterium | reverse complement strand
CTCAAAAGAAAAATAGAAACCTGATGTTACATGGCAGCAAAAACAGTTTTTCGGGACAAAATAATTTAACCGCCATTTGAACTGGATTCATCTGAAAGGATCGGACGGCATTGTAAGTTTCCTGAGAAAAACGTCCAGTGGTGAGTTTTGCGCTCAGTAATAAGACGAAGTACGCTGCCGCTGTATGTCGGACCAGGTGAAGGCCGCGCTCATATTCGGCGGCGCGATCATCATTGCCACCATCGCCTACGCAAGATTGTCGAATTACTTCAGCCCGTGGGAGTCATGCATGCGCTGGGAAGTGACTCGATATCAAGAGGCGCAAACTAATCCTTCTCTCATTTACTCGCTCGCCTTGACCAGCTGTCGAGATGTAGCACGGTAGTAGTCTGTTGAGTTATTGACTCTCAGCTTGCTTCCCTTAGAGACTATTAATCGTTCCCTTACCCATATTCTCTCTATCCTCTACGCTGACGACAGACACATGGCTTGCAATCCATTACAAGTGCAACTAGATAAACTGAAAGAAGCAGAACGCCTAGCCAAAAACAAACAAGCCGAGGGCCGCGTCATTCATAAGGATGACAACCTCGTCAAAAACGACGGTCGTGACTCTGGAAATTAGTCGGTAAAGCTACCGCGGCGTCCAGAGAAAAACCTCCCAGTCACGCAAAGGATCAGGCCCCCCCACCGCCGTATCCATAGGAAGACCGGTCTTGTCCGAGTACAGCTCTAGCATCGGCAAGCGCTCGTCACCAAGAATCTCTGTGGCCCGCATCGCATACGTCGCATCACCGATACGTAGCCACCCGTCCGTATGACCGTCTCTTACACGTTGCGCCCAATATCCTCCGTCTGGGCGGGTGGCGGTAATCACACCGTCGGAAGTCCCCACATAGGAAAGATAAATCACGAATGGCGGGAACCCACCCTGCTTCATCAGCAAATTGCCTCCCACGTCATTCACGGTACTAAAATCGTTCGGGGGAGGCGTATCCGTCCCACCAATTATCACACCGGGCGTCCGCTGAAGTCCCTGGTTGCCTGAGTAAGGAGCGGTGTACGCCCAGCTGGCCACACCGATCAAGATTACCAGTCCGATGATCTTCAGTCTGCCGTTCATCCCACATCCTCCGAGTTCTTCAAATACACGACCAGAAGCCAACAATATCTAACCGCAACAGCCTAGCCTACCGCGCCGTTCAGAGCGGTTCAACGACGAGGTTTACGAAATGTCGTTTCTCCCTTTCGCTATCCGTCTCGTTTTTGACAAAAGTAGACACACTCAAAATGCATACAACAGGAACAATAGCAACATCCGTTGCCAATAAACGATCTCGGTAACCACCGTGCTTATTCAAAAATCTGTTCGTCGGCTTCACAATTACTGAGTAGAATTGTGTCGCTAAGTCAGTCGATAAAGGTGCAAAAATCGCGGAGGCCATCCAGTGAAGCAAATCACCGTTGTCCCGTTTCTCATACTTGCATTCTCAGCATCTTCCCAAGCCCAGTCAGCAGAAGAAGAAATAGCGCGTGCCGTGATGGCTGCCCCGCCAGCGCTAATGGCAGATGCCGGCGTCGTTCGACTGGCGGATGACGGCAGTCATGAAGTATTAAGAGAAAGCTCGAATGGACTGGTCTGCTACGACCGCTCTACTGAACCTGGCCGAGACTTCAGCACCCAATGTACCAGCGTCGGGAACCTACGACGTGCCGGACGGAACCACAAAGTCAGGATGTCCTCCGCTAATGCCGAGGGAGCCAGTGCCATGTTCGAATCACAAGAAAACGACGGAAGCCGAGAACCCCCTGACTTTGGTAGTGTCTGGTACACCTTAAACGGGTCCGACCAAGCATCTACAAGCACTAATAGCGCGCACATCACAATTGCCGTACCGTTTTCTACAAGTGACACCATTGGACTACCCAGTGACGGAAGTTATAGTCAAAGCGGTTCGTGGATCATCGAAGCTGGAACTTCCGCCGCACACATTATGATTCCTGGTCGATAACAATCCTTCGAACCAATGTGTCACGATTGACATCGTCTTACCCTAAAGATAAACGGGAGGTTGGCATGGCAACGACATGGTCCATCAAAGGTGAATATATGGAGGCCTGCAGTTGTGATTTATTGTGCCCCTGTATTACGAGTAATATGGCCGCACCTGCCACTCGAGATTTCTGCAAAGTTGCCATGGCTTTCGATGTTCAATCAGGGGATTTCGGTGCAACGTCGATGGACGGCGTACGTTTCGCCTTGTTTATAGAATCAAAGGCCATTATGGCTGACGGCGACCTCATCGCCGGCGCCATTGTCGACTCAAGTGCAACGAATGAGCAGACTGAAGCGATCGGCGCCATCGTCAGTGCTGCCGGCGGAGGACCGTTAGCAATGCTGGACCCGCTCATTGGTGATTTCAAAGGCATCGAACGCCAGCCTATTGAATTTCATAAGGACGGCAAGACTGTAAGTACCAAGATCGAAGGCATCCTAGACCAAGAGGTAGTTGGTATTGACAGCGCGGTTGTGGAAGGTGAATGCATCGCTATCGATAATACGGTCCATCCGGCGAACAAAAGACTAAACCTTGCAACCGCTACAAGAAATTTCATCAAAGCTTTTGGAATCGAATGGAACGCTAATTCCCAACAAACCAATGGGCATTTTGCGCCGTTCGATTGGAGTGGCGAAACCACCTAACGAACGCAAGTCAGTTTGGCAGGACTTCACACTGGACCATTCAAAGCAATGACAGAAAGAAAAGAATAGGCTTTAGCGCAAGCCATGAAAGACGCTATCGCCAACGCCCTCGCGGAAAGTCAGGCGCAAGAATTAATGGAGTACCTGCTCCGCACTGTCCCCGGACTCCCTCCAATCATTCAAACATTTCACATCGTCGGAATATGCATCGTCGTTGGTTCGATCGTAATGATCAACCTTCGGTTTCTCGGTATTGCGGTACCAAGCCAAAACATCACTGAAATGCTTAACCGGTTGATGCCGTGGATGTGGTGGGCACTTTTGGTGGAGGATGGT
>DTWD01000044.1 GCA_012963185.1 Acidobacteriota bacterium | reverse complement strand
CTGTGTTGGGCAGAATCTCACACCAAACGATCCACCACATGTTCTCGCCTCTGAGTTTCGAGACCTCTACATAATCCATGACTTCGACGTTCATCGCTACTGCACGGGTCAGGCGGAAAACACGTGTCGACTCGAAAATAGAGATCACGATAATCAAGACTGGAATTGCCGTACCGAAAAAGGAAAGTACCAACAAGACGAATACCAGCCCCGGAATTGCCATTAGAATGTCGACTATCCGCGACAAGATTTGGTCGATCCAGCCGCCCAGCGTCGCCGCAAGCATGCCGGTAAACCCTCCAGTTATGAACGCGAGACAAGTGATCACGAATGCCATGCCGACCGTGTTTCGGGCGCCATAGATAAGGCGGGTCAGCATGTCACGGCCAATATTGTCGGTTCCGAGAAGAAATTCGCTACCCCACGGTTCCCATTGGTCGCCGACGATTTCGGTCTCACCGAAAGGTGCGAGGACGGGAGCTGCTAGTGCGACGAATGCGTATACGATGACAACGACCAACCCGACTTGGGAGGTTAACGGAGCTCTCATAAATCCTTTAAGCGCTTTGCTCATATTTAACGCCGTGGATGGAGCAACAGCGGATTGCTGACGATCGATAAAATGTCAGCCAACAGGTTTAACGAAATGTAGGTTACTGCAAAAATAAGGGCTGCTCCCTGTACGACTGGAATGTCGCGTTTTCCAACCGACTCAACGAGTAGCTGACCTAGGCCCGGATAGACAAAAACTACTTCAACAACTACAACGCCTACCACTAGGTATGCGAGATTGATGACAACCACAGTGATAATGGGTGCCATGGCATTGGGTAAAGCATGCTTCATGACAATGCGTGCTGGACTCAGCCCCTTGAGACGCGCCATCTCGATATAGGGACTGGCCAGCAAATTGACAATCGCCGCGCGCGTCATGCGCATCGTGTGGGCGACCGTAACCAGCGTGAGCGTTATCGCAGGTAGCATGGTGCGATAAAGACGGTCGAAAAACTCTGTATTAGGATGGATCATGGAAACGCTGGGAAATATATTTAAATCGATAGCAAAGAACAGAATCAGCATGTACGCAACAAAAAAATCTGGAAATGAGATGGTTGTCAGAGTAGTGAGATTGACTGTTCGATCAAATACGGTATTGCGATAGAGCGCGGAAAGAATTCCGAGTGCCAGTGCAAGTGGCATCGAAATAACAGCCGCGAACGAGGCAAGGAAAATAGTGTTGAACAGTCGTATGCCGACCTGGTGGGAAACTTCCATACTGTTAGAAAGAGAAGTTCCCAGGTCCCCTTGCATGACATTTGAAACCCACTCGATATACCGGGTATGGAGGGGGAGATCAAGGCCGAGTTCTCGGCGGAATATTGCCACTGTCTCAGGCGTTGCAGTCTTGCCAAGTATCACCTCGGCCGCGTCACCCGGCAGCAATTCAACACCTAGGTAAATGAACAGAGACACGATAAATAATGTGACGATCGCAAAGGCGATCCGCTGTGCCACCATAGT